>JAFIGB010000085.1 GCA_020831705.1 Candidatus Sumerlaeia bacterium
GCGGAAATCTGGAGCGAGGGAATCGGGCTGAAGAATAAAAACAGCTTCATGGAGGGTGAGGGGCAAAACACGAAGCTGCCGAAAATCGAAGATTGCGCCGGATCAGCTATTTTTTATGCCTCAGGATAGCCAAACACGAGATGGGGTCCGGCATCCGCCGGACCCCATTTTTTTGTCTATACAGCCAGATTCAATTCAGCCTCGTACATATACTCCCAACCCATTCAATAATTCCCTCATCATTCATACTGATGAGGAGCGTCGCACCAGCGCGCGGAAAAGCCGCAGCTGGCTTCGGAGAAACGGAAGATACTCAGGATGCCACTGAACCCCCACGACCATGGGGAGCCCGGTGTGCTCGATGGCCTGAATCACGCCGGACTCATCACGGGCGCTGACACGAATGCCCTTCCCAAGGTCGTTCACCGCCTGCTTGTGCAGACTGTTCACCCGGGCGCGATTGCGGCGCAGGATCTTCTGGAGGCGTGTGCCCTTCCTGATATTGACCCGTTTTCTTGGATAGACACTGTCAACCCGACCGACTTCGCCATAAAACCCGGCGAGGTCTGCATGCAATGTGCCCCCGAAGTGGACATTGATGAATTGCGCACCCCGGCAAATGCCAAGAATGGGACAATCCGACTCGAGGGCATGACGAAGACAACGGTCTTCGAATTCGTCCCGTGCCTCGTCAATGGAACCCGAGCTGAGGGAAAGGAAACGGCGGAGCAGATAGACAAGGGGGGCCATAATCCAGGAAAGGAGACGTGGGAGGGTGCGCTTTCCCGCGGGGGGCGTGGCGCTGTCCATGAACTCCAGAATCTGGCCGCCATACAATCCGGGGTGGACGTCGGCCCCGCCGCCAATGATGAGGCCGTCGATGGGGGGAAGGGGATTTCCCTTTGTATAGCGCATGGGGCGAAGGCGAATGGGTTTCCCCCCGGCACGGCGCACGGCCAGCCATGTAAAAACCCAGGCGGGGAATCCACCACGGTCCGGCCCCGTGACACCAATAAGCGGACGGCGGCTGTGGCGGTTCATCACTTCCAGAAATTCTCCAGGAAATTTCGAATCGGGCTTTCCAACGCCGGGACCACGTTGCCCATTGCCTCGTGGAGGAGATCCGGATCCGCGGCGAGCTTTTCGACCTCGGCCCAGCGATTCCACTCAACGGTGATGGACCAGTCCCCCTCGTCGACCTGGCAATTGGGAAGGCGGTAGTGAAGGGCGGGACGCCGACTGATTTTTTCGTCGGGAAGGTGGTGTGACACACGCTCCGCCTCCATCCAGGAAAGGACAGGAAGCAGGTCCAGCGGTCGATTTCGGGTCGGGTTGAAGGAGATGTAATCGTCTATCAGCCCATCGGCACCCGGGCTGTAATCCGGGTTCAGGACCATCAGCAGGTACTCCTTCGGGAAGGGGTCAATGAAGGGACTGATGCGCCGTGTATAGTCCACGTCGTGGAGTTCCCGGAGGTGCTCGAACAGGACCAGGAAGGCACGCAGGTAGCGCACCACGGTGCCCACGTCGACAGCGGGAAGCTCGGGGTTGAGATGTAATCCGAAGGCATTGAAAAAGGAGGCATTCGTCCCTTCCGAGCCACGGACAAGACCCTCCCGGACGGCTTCCAGTTCGCCAAGGCGCGTCAATGACACCGGGGGGAAGATCACCTCGTAGGGCACAAAGCGCCGTGCCTCACTTGCCATGAACTCCTCAATGGAGTCGCCCAGATCGTCACTGATTCGGCTGACACCGATGTGCTTGAGAAAATCGCGCAGCTTGCGGTCGCGAAAGAGCGAGGCATCCAGCTCGACCCTGATGTCGCCAAGGGGGGTGTCCAGCACCCTTCCCTCGTAGTCGGAGGTTCTGTCTATACGACCACCGGTGGAACTGGAGACGCGTGCAAGGATTTCGTCCAGACCAAGTCCTGCAAGCTCCATTTCGACACCAACAACACGTTCAATCCCGTCGCTGTTGTGAAGCTCCGGAGGGAGGGCGACCCTTGGTGGCTGGCTGTCTGCTTGTGGGACCATGAATCTCCCGGGGTGATCAGAACCCCTGAACAGGTTTATTGGTGCCGCCGACCACGGTCCTCACGGCAAAATCCGCAAAGACAACATGCTCAAGACGACCTTCCCACTCCCCTTCTCCAAAGGGCCATGAAAAATCCGCGGGATACTGGGGGTAGCTTGCCCCATAAAACCCCGATTCCGGACCCAAAAAGAGGTTTCGCAAAATCCATGTCTCCCCACTCATAATATTTCCCGCTCCCCCCCAATGCCCCCCGCTGGAAAGGGCCGCGCTGTTGTAGGCATACCGAAAATTATGGAACCGCGCGTACCCCCCCCTGATGGTGGAACCGCCCGAGTAGAGCCTCCGGTAGGTGGGCGTGAAGAGGGTTTTCCAGTCGTTGACGTAGCCATACTCAACCAGCAGCCAGGGCACACCATCCCACGATCCCCCCGCCGCCCGGCCGTTTCCCGCGCCCGGGTGGGTGTGCCCATGGGACATAAACGGCCCCGCCTCGCGATCCGCCGGCGGCAGGGTGCCGTAGTCCATCATGTAACCCTGAAGGGCAGTAGCCAGGGTATGGAGATTGGCAGCATCTGCCGACTTGAGCGCCCGATCCGTCGCCATGCGAAGGTTCACCGTGGCGATCAGCGCCAGAATGGCAATGATGGCCACCACAATGAGCAATTCAATCAGGGTGAACCCAACAACAGATGTTTTGAACAGGGATTTGCGCCGATTTGGCGCCCGGTACGACATAAAGTGAGTCATAAAACGGACCCGCCTTTCCCGCGAAGGCTGTCAAATTCCCGGCCCCAGGGCCCGGGAGATGCTGGCAGGTCTTCGGACTCGTTGGCGGCCCATCCCAGGGGACGGGGGGTCGTACTTGCCGCGCCTTCCCAGTGCTTGCGCACCAGTGGCCTGTGCGGGGTTCCCTACCAACTTACCGCTGCGGGGCAGTTCCGGATTCAAACCGGATTCCTTCTTGGCCACCCAGAGAAGGCCTCTTCCCGGGCGGACCAGCAACCCCGGAAGTCCACCCCACCACCCCCCGCCAAGGCAAGGGGAGTTGGAGGGGAGGGGGGAGGATTTGAAGGGGACCGAATCGGCTCGGTGAGAGCCGGGCCATGGAGGCAAGCCGAACATCCCCAGGTGTCGTCCCCAAAATATCACGCCCCTTCGGGGCTGTATATACGGAACACCTAAAACCCGGGCGTTGCCCGGGCCTGTCATGTAGTGCCCCTCCGGGGCGTCAGGGGAGTTGGCTCAATAGGTCGTATGTATATACATATAAGCAGTGGTAAAAAAGCCCACAAGTCAAAAACAAGAAAAAAAACCCAAGGAAACAAAGGCAGAATCCACCATGTATGGACAAATATACCCTTCAAAATTACTTCGTCCCTCACCCTTCGTGCTTCATCATTCCAGCAAGACCTGCCATGTGGTGCCCCTCCGGGGCGTCAGGGCAGTTGGTTCAATAGGTCGTATGTATATACAAATAAGCAGCAGTGAAACAGTCCGCAAGTAAAACCGAAGAAAAGGCACTCAAGGAAGCAAAGACGAAATCCACCATGTATAGACGATTACCCCCTTCAAGATTACTTCATCCTTCATCATTCATACTTCATCATTCCAGCATGTTTCCCGCTTCTGCCAGCGGCCCGACGAGGCACATGGCGGGCGGGCCGTATTCAACCACTTGGCGGGCGAGGTGGCGCACGTCGTCGGGGCTGACTTTGTAGAGACGTTGCAGCACCTCCTCCGTCGTTTGGAAATCCACGCCGTAGAGGGTGATGTCCGCGTTGATCGAACAGCGCAGACCGAGGGAATCAATGCCGAGGAGGTGGCTGCGTTCCAGCTGGGCCTTTGCCGTGACGAGTTCCTCCTCCGTGGGGCCGTCCGAGGCCATAAGTTCGAGTTGTTCCCTGCAGACTGACAACGCGGTGGAGGCGTGTTCGGGGCGGGTGGCTCCGGAGATAATCAGGAAGCCTCCTCCGGCAACGGCGCTGATCGAGCTGCCGATGGAATAGGCCAGACCGCGTCGTTCGCGCACCTCGTCAAAGAGGCGCGATCCCATTCCGCCGCCAAGGATCGTATCGTAGACAATCCATGCAGACCGCTGGGGGTGGTGGCGGTGGGGGCCTGTCATGCCGAGGCAGAAGTTAATCTGTTCCAGGTCGCGATTGATATAGCTGCGTTCGTGCTTGCCGGGGATGGGGCCGGTGCCGGGGAGGTCGGGGGCCTCAATGGTGAGACCTCCGAAAATTTCCTCGGCGAGGCGAATGACCTCATCGCGATCAAATTTTCCGGCGACAGAGAGAAGCAGGCGACTGGGCGCGAGGCGTGCCTGCCAGAAATCGAGGAGTTGCTTCCGGGTGTAGGAGGCAATGTCATCCTCATCGCCAAGAATGGGGCGGCCGGCGGGGTGGGGAAGCCAAAGGGCCTGGGTAAAGCGATCGTAGCAAAGATCCTCGGGGTTGTCCTCGCTGGCGGCAATTTCCTCCAGGATGACATCGCGTTCGCGATCGACCTCCTTTTCGGGGAAGGTGGATTGGAGGAACATTTCCGAAAGGAGGCGAATGGCCTGGGGGAGATCCTTGTCGATGACGGCGCAATAGAGCTTCACATGGTCGGTGCTCGTCCACGCATTGGTGTGACCGCCGAGGGAGTTCATTTCGCGGCCGAGTTGCTGCCAGCCGGCGCGTTGGGTTCCCTTGAAGAGAAGGTGCTCGCAGAAATGGGTCATGCCGACCTGGCCTGCGAGTTCGTGGCGGGAACCGGTATCAAGATAAAGGGCCGCCGAGGCGACACGGGTATGATCGACGGAATCAAGAACGACACGGAAACCGTTGTCGAGGGTATGAACGAGGGGTGGGTTTTCCTGGGGCAAGGGGGAGGATCCTCGGTGGAGGGGAAATGAAGCGATGATGAATCGACCCGCCCAAGCGGGGGCATGGTGGTACCGGCACGGACGCCTCCCCGTCAATGAGAGGAATGAAGGCGCGCTCCTGCCACCACCCACTCCTGCCGGCCCGCAGGTTCATCCTCGCCTTTTTGGTTTCCCCCGAGTCTGCCCATGGAGAGACTTCATCGATGCCCATGTTGATCGGGGCAATCCAGCGAGAAGGCATGGAATCGTGGCAGAAAACGCCCAGGACAAGGGCACGTCGGCAGCGAGCACCGCTGACAGGCTCAGGAAGAAAAAGAAGCAAAAGGCAAAATCCGCCCAGGAAGATTCCTCCGGCGACTCGCTCACCTTCCCCCAGCGGTTGCGTGGGTATCTGGACGCCCTGGTTTTTGCCTTCATTCTTGCCATGTTCATCCGCAGCTTCGTCTTCGAATTGTTCATGATTCCCACCGGGTCCATGACGCCCACACTCATTGGCGATTCCGCCGGCGAGGTCATCTTTCACGATTACGATGGCGATGGTGTCGATGATGTCATCTACACCATGCGAACCGCTCCCGGCCGCAATACCTTCCTGGATTACCTTCAGATTTACCTGATGAACGAGGATGGTACCATCAAGGACCAGCTTTTCCTCCTCAACGTGGATCGCAATCTTCCCCGCCAGTTGGCCTCCCACACCCAGGCCCGCAAGGACATGATCATCGTCAACAAGTTCGCCTACTGGTTTCGCCAGCCCAAGCGTGGTGACATTGCCGTTTTCAAGGTTCCCGACCGCCCCGAACGCAACTCGCCCTTCGACCCCACCAAGCCTGTGTATATCAAGCGGGTGGTGGGACTGCCCGGCGAGACCGTTGATTTTCCCGCCGCGGAGTCCAGGCTTGTCGGTGTCAACGATCCATCCCGACACAGCAACCAGTTTGGCGGAACGGAGCTTCACCTGACGCCCCACCACATTGAGGTCAACGGCGAGACAGTGGATTGGGGGGCGCTGGATTACCTCATGCACTTTCCCCGGCCCGAGGGTCCCATCCGTTATCCCGCGCCGAATGCCCACCTGTCGCGCCCTCCGGACAGGGAAGTGGTCGGCCCCGATGAAATCCTCCTCGTTGGCGACAACGCCGCCTCCTCCTCCGATGGCCGCTATTGGGGGGCGGTTCCCGACAATCACCTGCGCGGCAAGGCAGTGCTCCGTTACTTTCCACTCAACGCCTTCGGTTTCCTGAAATGAGAGATCAGGGCTGCCAATTCCCATGTTGGAGGCCACGACCCTGAACAACGAAAAGCTCTACCGCGACCCCGTCCATGACCTGATCATCCTGGACCGCGATTGCCCCCACGACCGGGTGATCCTCAGCGCCATCGACACGGTGGAAGTCCAGCGACTTCGCCGCATCAAGCAACTTGGCATGGCCAATCAGGCCTATCAGGGGGCCGAGCATTCCCGCTTCAGCCACTCCATCGGCGTCCTCCACCTTGCCCGCCGCATCATCGCTCGCCTCGAACGCATGTGCCCCGTCGACCCGGAGGAAAAGCTCGCCGCCATGCTTGCAGCCCTCCTCCACGATGTCGGCCACGGCCCGTTTTCCCACGTCATCGAGAAGTTTTTCCGCGAGGACCATGAACGATGGACCGAGCATATCCTTCTTGATCCCGGCACGGAAATCAACCGCGTGCTGGTGGCCCATTCCGCCGATTTGCCCGCCCGTGTCGCCGCGGTCATTCGCGGGGAATCAAGGCCCGGCTGGCTTTCCCTCGCCATCAGCAGCCAGCTGGACGCCGACCGCTTCGACTACCTCCTTCGCGACGCCCACATGACCGGCACGAAATACGGTGTCTTCGACCTGGAGCGGCTGCTGCTCCTGCTGCGTGTCACTCCCGACGGGAGCAAGATCTATATCGCCGCGAAGGGGCTCCTTCCCATCGAAAAGTACCTCCAGTCACGCTATCAAATGTATAGACAAGTCTACTTCCACAAGACGGTCACCTCCGCCGAGTCCATGCTCATGGCCGTGCTGGACCGTGCCGCCGACATGGCCGCCCAGGGGGCCGTTCCCTCCGTTGCCCCGGGCACCCCCCTGGCAAAGCTCCTCACCCGCCAGCCGCTGGATATACGCGAATTCCTTTCCCTCGATGATGCCGTGCTCCTCAGCGCGATGAACCTTTGGCAGGAATGCAACGACCCCATCCTGAGCGACCTGTCCTTCCGTCTCCTGAACAGGCGCCTCTTCAAGGCGCTGGAAATCGCCTCCACCGAGGACGAGGATCTCATCTTCGGCACCCGGGTTGTCTCGGCCCGGGAATTCCTGGAATCCAAGGGGCTGGACTTCCGCTATTACCTCCGCTTCTCGAAATCCTCGGATACCCCGTACCGGCCCTACTCCTCCCGCGGCAACGCCTCCACGATCTGGATCGAATCCCAGCAATCACCCGGAACGCTGGTGGACGTGAGCGACGTTTCCCCGACGATCCGCGCCTTCACCGAGTCGCCCTACACGATCCACCGCGCCTTTTTCCCCGCCGAGCACCAGGGGGTCTCCATTCGCGAGGCCATGACATCGCTACTCGTGGGCTGATGGATCCCGGTATAGACACCGGGGGGATGATTGGGAAAACAATTTAGAGGTAAATTTCGATCGGCCGTTGCTGGTGGGTGGCGGTGTCTAGTCCGCCTCCATAATGCGACCCAGCCAGGCGTTGTGTTGCGCGGGATGGCGCTGGCTCATGTCCGGTCGACGGCGGAAGATCTCATTCCAGTCGGCAATGGCCTCGTCACCACGGCCCAGTGCCTCGAGCGCCAGCGCCCGCCGCTCGTAGACCTCGATTGCATTGAGTTTTTCCAGGACGATGGCGGCCTGCTCGACGACATCCTCATAGCGACCGACCTCCAGGAGGGCGTCCTGGTAGGCGCTTCGGCAATCGACATGCCCCGGCCAGATGGAGAGCAGGCGCTCCGACCCTTCGAAAATGGCATCAGCGCGGCTGGCCGTCATTCCCCGTGCCTCGGCCATGAGCTTCAACTCCCGCATTTCGCGATACATCATGTCCGCCCGCAAAGGTTGCAGGGACATCCAGGCGGGCACCAGCATGATGACTATACAGACGGCCGAAAGGCCGGTGGCAACGGAACGATTCTCTCCCGCCCACCTGAGGGAAACCTCCGTGGGATAGGCCATGTTTTTCATCTGAATGCCGAGGGATACCGGCCCGTATAGACGCGCAACGGGGACGTTGAGGTCGCGGGTTTCGTAGCCTCCGGCGGGGAGGAGGAAAGGCGTCCCCAGAAGAAGAAAAAACAGGAGGGAGGACACGGGAAGCTGAAGGGGGAAGTTCATCTGCCCCTGCAGGCAAAGGGCAACTAGGGCCGCCATGGAGAGGGAAAGCACCACCGTGTTTCCCGGCCCCGTACCCCGTTGAAGCCGGTCCCAGTGCTGCTTGATGGAGACGGCAACGAGAAGGACCAGAAGAAAGGCCCCGGGAACCCCAAGCTCGGACCAGTATTCAAGGAGGTCGTTGTGGGCGGCGTTCGTCCACGAACCCGAATAGCCCCTCAGCTCGGGATTGTTCAGCACCAATTCGCTGATGGTGGCTGGATAGACATGGGTGAAGGTACCCGCGCCGGTACCCAGCCAGGTGTTGTTCCTGACAACCTCCAGTGTCGTCAGCCAAATGGCAACGCGCGTGTTCCAGCCGGCAACCCAGCGGGGCGAGGCAAATGCCTGGGAAAAAATGCCGCCGCTGAAGCCTCCCTCGGGAACGGGGAGTCCGTATTGCTCATATTCCGCGGTCACGGCAGGAGCCCATTGGGAACTGCCATGGGGATTGGCGGGATGGTCGACGACATAAAAGAGGGTCACCAGAATCCAGCCTGCGACAAGAACAAGCCAGCGGCCACGGCGGCGAAGGATCATCGACCCACCAAGCTGGCGCCAAATCAACCAGCCTGCCAGCGCAGCCGAAAGTACCAACGAAAGATTGCTGTGAACGGACCAGCAAACAATCAGGGCCGCGGCATGAACCCAAAGGGCACCGATGGACAACGCCACGGCAACACGATGGCGGGCCAGAATGAACGCCCCCACCCAGAGCAGAAAGCCGAAGACGAGAAAGTCGCCGATGTGGCTTGTATTGCCAAAGGCGACGACGGAAAGGAAGTCACGCCAATCACCAAGTACCCTTCGAATGGCAAAGCTTTCGGAAAAGAACCCCGCGCGTATATCCCACGCAAGGGTCCACAATGCCACGATCAGGGAGGAAAGCATCAACACCTGGGCGACACGGAGGAGGCGGGTCCGCTTTCCCTCCGTGATGGATTGATAGACAAGGACCACACCGAGAATTCCGGCAAAATACCAGATAGCCTCAAGGGTCATGGTTCGGGCGCTGCTCCATAGGAGGGAAACCACCATCCAGAGGAGGAGCAATACGAGGAGACCGTTGATCGGCTGGAGCAGCACGCGCGCCTCGCGTCCATGGAAGGCCGTTGCCGCAAGGAGACCCAGAAGGATGAAGGCCCCAGCCTGGAGGAGGGTGCGCTTGGCGAGGACAAAGCTGTCGACCGCCGGGGGAACGACGACGATGGGAAGAAGAAACAGAAGGGAAAGGAGTGCCAGCCACAGGGCTGCCAGCATCGGTGGACGGAGAAGCAGGGATGCGGTGGGAAACTTGGTTATCAAGGGGTCAGGTGCCCTTCAGCGCCGCCTGCTGGCGCCGGGCCTCGTCGAGGATGTCCCGGAGCGTCCGGTCGAGGGGAATTTCCGGCTTCCAGCCAAGCTCCTTGTATAGACGGGAGGCGTCGCCACGGAGCTCCGGTGTGTCGATGGGGCGAAAGAGGCCGGGATCGGCCTCCATGCGCGGTTCCTGCCCGGCCAGCGCAAAGAGACGGCGCACCATGTCCTCCATCGAGATCGACCTGCCGGAGGCGGCAATGTATAGCGGCGAGGGATCCGCGGCCTCCACGATGAGCCGGTAGGCACGGACGATGTCGCGCACGTCTGTAAAGTCGCGGCGCGTGGAAAGATTCCCGTGGCGAAGCGGTTTATTGTCACCATTCCCGATGGCAACCACCTGGCGGGCAAAGGAGGGGAGCGCGAAGCCCTTGCCCTGCCCGGGGCCGATATGATTAAAGGGGCGGACAATCACCAGCCCCGCACCACCTCGGCGATGGAGCAACCCCAGCACCTGTTCGGTGGCGAGCTTGCTTGCCGCGTAGGGGGACTCGGGGCGGGTCGGGCTGTCCTCGTTGAGGGGAAGCTCCCCGGCGCCTTCAGGCGTATAGACATCACCGGAACTGATCTGGATGAAGCGCGCCTTCTCGCCAAGGATCCGCGAGGTGGCCTCGTAAATCTTCACTGAAAGGACCGTGTTTGCCGTATACACATCCCCGGGATGGTTCCAGCTTTGACCCACATGGCTCCAACCGGCCAGGTGGATGATTGCCCCCGGTTTTTCCATCGCGAGCAGGTCATCAAGTGAGTCGCGATCCATCAGGTCCAATTGATACATTGTAATCCGGGACGCTTCAGACGAGGGGGAACGATCAACCGCAAGACATTCATGCCCCGCCGCCACGAGTTCATCGATAAGGTGGGGTCCAACGAACCCCCCGGCACCTGTAATCAATATTTTCAACGCTTACTCCAATGACTCTCTTGGGCCAACTTCATGACTGTACAGGGACAATGACAGTGAATGCAACCTGAACGGTCCAGTGGGACTTTCAACGTGCAATTTCATGGCGTCAACCCGTACAGGACGCGGGGAATCCAGAAAAAAATGGGTGAAATTGCGTCGCCCCAGGATCACTTCATGGCCGTCAATCCACCAGGATACCCCCTCCCCAATCACCTCCACACGGGGCCGGGAATGGGGGCGTGCCTCCCCAATGGCAAGAAGCGCAAGGCGTTCGGATGGCTCCACCCCGATGGGAACGGGAATAGGATCCCGGCCATTCCAATCCTCCGGCGGGAAGAACTCCTCCGGTCCCTTCACCCGGGAAAGGGCGGTTACTTCCAGATGGTGTGGATCCCTGAAGAAGGTCTCCAGAATCGTCCCTTCCATCCAGGGCTGGAGATGAGGCGCCACCTTGATCCGCGTCCCCGGGAATTCATAGGCCAGGGCGAATTTGTGACTGTCGGGGTCGGTGGCATCCCGGGTGGTGTTTTCCTCGTCATAGAGGAGCCATGGGCGCTCGGTGGAGAGGAGCAGGGCCAGGCCGGGATCGAGAATTCGTCGTGGCTGACTTCTTGGCGGTTCGGGGAGTATCAAGTAGACAGGCTTGTCAAGGCTGGAGGCAACCGATACCGCGCCGAAGAGATACCCGGTACCCTGTTCGATGATGTGTTGGTTGGGCGCCTTCGCTGCAATGAAGGCCCGCCAGATGCCCCACTGGACGGGGAGAAGCGTCACGGTGAGGAACACCCCAAGGACAACCAGCCGTATGCCTGTCAGGGGCTTCATCCGATTGCCGAAGGCCCCCGCGACGGTCATCGCAAGGAAACCCAGGGGAAGGACGAGCACCCGGCTCCCATCGTAGGGGGTGGGGGCGATGAAGGAAATGGGGACAAGGGAAAGCCCCATCGCCAGCAACCCGAAAGCCGCCCCGCGGGGGACACCAGCACGCAGCAGGAGCAACCCCAGGGCAATGATCCCGGGCAGCGCGAGCATCGGCGGGTAGATGCCTTCCGAATCCGCCCTCCATGGCCAGAAGACGCCGGAAAGGGCCATGGCTCCGTGACGGAGGAAAAGACCGATGGACCTGGGTTCCATGGCCTCGTAACCCCCCAGGCCGCCGAGATACGTCCGCCTGAAAATCAGATAGAGAATGGCAAGAAGGGGCGGGACCAGAATCAGGGCCATGGTGATCGGCCTGATTGGTCCCCGGGGGCGCAGCATCCACGCTGCCAGAGGAATGATGGCGCACCCTGCAATGGCGGATTCCTTCGAGAGGAGTCCACCGAGGAGGAGGACCATGGCAATCACGGCGGAAACCAACTGATTCCTCCCGATGGCATGAAGGGCAAAGGCAAGGGAGGAAAAAACAAAAAGCGCCGCAAGCAGATCGGTCCTCCCGCTGAGCCAGTAGAGAGCCTCGGAGCGAACAGGGTTCAGAACGAGAAGAAACAGCGTCGCGAAGAATGCGGGCCACACACGCCCCCCCGCCAGGAACAGCGCCGCCATGAATGCACCCACCGCCACAGCAACAAACAGGATGCCGTTGGTGAGATGGGAACCCGGGGCGCTTCCGCCATGAAGCCAGTTGTCGAAGGCAAAGGTAACCCGCACCATGGGACGGTAAAACCCGCCCACACCCTGGCGCCCGGTGTTCCAGTCACCAAAGAAGGTGGCGAATATTTCGGGAAGTAATCTTGGCCGGAGCTGGAACCAGTCGTCGGCGTGAATACCCATCCAAAGACCCGGCAGGGAAACGAGCCAGGCGGCGAGTGCAATCATCGCCGCTGCAACGAAGGGGGTTGGAAATCGACCGGGAGGGGCGTGCATGGGGCCGGGTTGTCAGCGGGGATCCACGCCGGAATCCTCAATCATTGCAATCACCCGGGAGGAGTCTATCTCCAGGGCGCGGCGAATGGCGTCGCGGGCGGCGCTGCGCCTCCCCAGACGATGGAGGGCCACGGCGTGGTCAAAGTGGAGGACAACCTGATTGGGACCGAGGGCAAGTGCCCTGCGCAGGGCGTGCTCGGCATTTTCGTAATCCCCGACCTCGGAGAAAAGGAGCGAGGCGACATGAAAGCCCTCAATGTGGGTACGCTTTCCTGTTTCGCCAAGTCGGTGAAGGAACCCTGCCACATCCGGACCCGAGTCAGTCCCCATGGCGAGTCGATAAAGTAACCTGATTGCCTTAATCTCGGAGGGTGTTTCGAGAAGCCCGGCCTTGAGGTGCTCGACGGCGATCTCGGTCGAGCCAACAGCCGCTTCCAGATACCCGAGGGCAAATCGTCCCCTGGCAGATTCCATGAAGTGGGCGCGATAATCCTCCACAACGGCAAGGGCCTCCTGGGGGCGCCCCCCATCGACAAGCGCCGTCGTCAGCCCAATTCGCGCCTCAACAGATTCAGGGTCACGCTCCATGGTGACCTCATAGGAGACGATCGCCTCCTCCAGCCGTCCCATCGACAACAGGTAATCACCCAGATGAAGGTAACTGGCGGTTTCGTTTCCATCATACCACTCAATGACGGCCAATTGCATCGAGGCTTCAACCTCGATGGGGCATATTTCCCGGACACGGGTGTACGCCTCCCGCGCTTCCGCCAACAAAGGATCACCCGCCAACACCCCCAACGAGGGATCCCCCGGGCGAATGGACTCAATGATGATCGGTGCGGCATCCCCGCGGATGCGTTCCATCAGCACCAATCCCCGGGCCATGTAAATCTGGGCGTATTCGCAGGCATTCGAGGAGGACTCAACGGCTGCCCGCAGGTGGCGCTCGCCGATGGCCCGCATGGAAAACACTGCCGCAATGGCAGTCACACAGACAATCCCCCAGACGGGGGCCATGCGGCGCAGGTCGCCAATTAATGGAGGAGGCGTTTTCGAATCGCCCATGAGTTCAACGTGCCTTTCAGCGGTTCCCTGCAGCGAGTTCCCCTGCCGGTGCCTGAGGTTGCATCTCAAAACGGACCGAGCGCAATGTCGGTCTTGCCTCGCGGTCCATCACCAGGAAGGCCCGCCATTGGAAGAAGAGGGTGTCGGCCGGCGATACGGGGAGAAGCTCCCCACGGCGGACATATTCCCAGTCACCCCACGCAACCTCGCGGGTGGAGCCGGATCCGTAGCGGACCTGGAACTCCACAGACGTCTCTTCCGGCTCCAGGGTCTCCACGATCATCTCCCCCCGGGGCATCCGTGTCGACATCACGACAGGACTTGTATAGACACCCTCCACGGGGCGCGCCTCCAGAAACATGAGTTGGTTAAAGGAGGGATACGGCGGGGCGTCGATGGTGATCTCCAGGTGCTGGTCCCTCAAACGGAACCGACCAAGGTATTCCTCGCCATGCGTGGCGGGTTCGTGGAGGGTGAAATCCTCCTGCCCTGCAAGCCGGTATCGGAAGTGACCCGACTTCCGCTCGGGGTATCTGTTCCCGATGTGATTGATGTATAGATCGTAGAGGTTTGTATGGTAACCCCGATTGAGGGGGAACCGGAACGTCACCGGCGCGGCGGACTCATCGTAGGAAAGGAACAGGCTTTCCCGGTAAAGTCCCCACCGATTATCGACATCAAGGTAGTCACCCACCGGACCGTCGATCAGATAGTTCTCCCGGAAATCATGGGAGACAACCGAAGAACGGGGAATAGACAACGGGGTCAGCCCACCACTCGGAACGGACATCAATCCGTTGAGGATTCCAAGCTCCTCGAAATCCGTGAAATCCCACACCTTACCGGGGTCGGAAAACCAATCCGATTCGACAACGTAGGGGAAGGTAAACTGGAGTACATTGTCGGAGTAGGTGCTTTCCATGTACTCCCGGTCCTCATTGAGGTCGATCATCAGGGAATTCTGGCCGGGCTGGACGAACCACTCGAACTGGAGGCTTCCCGATTCCCCGGCGAGCAGGGAATCAACGGTATTGTTGAAAAGGCGCGTACGGGCACCGTTGGAGGCAACCGCATGGCCGGTGATCCGGAACGTCCGCACGAAATCAAGATCGGACACATTCGCGTATGGCACCGAGACGGAAACCCGGTCACGGGGGCGAAGGAGCGTGTGGGAAATCTCCACCTTGTCGGATAGAAGCGCCAGATTCGGGGGACGTCGAAGGGAAATCGGGCGGCTCGCGATGTTGTTCCCGGGGATGATGTCCCCGGTGTTAGCCGCCGAATCGACCACCGCATAAAGCACGGTCTCGGTCGGGTCGCCCATGAATGGGTCCCACCGAAGGCGAAACACGTGCTCCTCGCCGGGATCCAGGCGGGGTATCTCGTTGCGGGAGGCCCAGGGAACCGCGTTGTGGGCCTCGTTGTCGGCGACCAGCGGCGCATCAAGGTATAGACGACCACGGACACGCTCGATCGGCACATCCCCCGCATTACGCACCGTGAAACGGGCGTAGGTGGTCAGGCCTGCCAGGGGACGTTCGTCCTCCAGGACCAGCGAGCCATCCACGATTTTCAGGTCGGGGCCGATGGGGACTTCCTTCACGAACGGAATGCGCTGGGCCCTTGTATAGACCGTCTGGAGTTCCCCGTCGTCATCCTCCTGGCGGATCGGCGCCAACACATCGAGGGCAAACGCCATCTCCCCCGGTGCGAGAACGGATGCCAGCGGGAGCGTAACATCGCGTGCCGTCTCAGGCGGGACCGTTGGCAGGGGAATCTGATCCATCAGAGCGACGGCTGTTTCCTCGTCCACCAAACGCCGAAGCACCAGGCGGTGGCCCTCCACGGTCTGGCGTGTCATATTGTATAGACGGACGTTGACCTCGGTATTCCCATCGGTTGTCACACGGTTGAATGTAACATCCGCCACCGATAGGGCAAGAATCGGAACATCCGGGGAGGCCCCGCGCATCCGCATGAAGCCACTGGCAAGGGGATCTCGATCCGCCTCAAGGTCGGCAACCGAGGCAAACAGCCGGCCCTCCAGCGTGTAAAGCCCGGAAGGGAGGCGGGGACGGAACACCTGGGAGAAATTCTCGCCTGAGGCAACGCTGACCGCACCACGGGAAATCTCGGTGTTCCCTTCCATGGCACGGACCTGGAGCACCGCCCCGTTGAGGTCCACGTCGGAGCGGTTTTCAATGTTCAGCGTCACGGCGATTTGTGTCCCTGCCGGGAGAAGAGCGTTGTCCTCCACGGAGGAATCCCAGGAAAGATGCATGGTTGCATCCAGGACGGGGATATGTGTCGTGGCGACATAATCGTAGCCCTGCCCCTCGCTGGTGGCGAAGGCAACCAGCCTGTATAGACCCCTATCCAGGGTCTGGGGGATTTCAAGGGAAGTGGTGAATTGACCATCGGTAACCCGGGCGCGGGTTTTCGACACCGACTGGGAGGAGGAATCAAAAAGCTCGAGCTTTACGGTGCCCCACTCCATGTCCCACGGCGTTCCGGTGACGGTGATCGAGCCGTCGGTCTTCGTGAGAAGGAATCCGGGATCGGCCTCCATGGGCATCTCCCTGGGCTGGGGAGCAAGCCGCGTGGCCGGATCACCCATGAGGAGGTACTGGTTTGTCACCGAGGGGTTGTTGCGATGAAGGTGGTAGTTCACCTTCGACATAAGCGAAAGGGTGCCGACGTCGTCAATCCCATGCTGGAATTTCGCCTGAAAAAGGGCGGTGAGCAGGAAGTTATGTTCGTAGCTGCTCGTTCCGTCGATCGGTATATACGCAGCGATGACGCCCCCCTTCTCACTGCGGAGGAACTCCTCGGCCAGGCTGGCTCGCACCGGATCGACCGGGTAATCCACCCAGCCGGTGTCGCAGGAACCGGCGACCATGAAGGGGAATCGGCCCTGGACATCCAGGTGATCCACGTCGCGCAGGTGCATGATGCGATTCGACGACCAAAGGTTCGGCCCGCCGTGTCCCATGTAGGTGATGGTCCGTGCCCCCTGGTTCCATGCGTCGAGCAGGCGGTCTGTCATGACCGAGCTGCGCTTGCGCCAGAAGCCGCGGAAGTAATCCTCGTAGGGAAACTGGTTGAGCGAGAAGTACCGGGGGAAATTTGCCCCTTCGAGGGACTTGTCGATGATTTCGCCAACCACCCGGTCAAATTCCGGCTGCTCGTCGGTCACGAAGAGATGGCGTGACAACCAGGGGCCGCGGGGGGGATTGATCTCGTAGTTCATTATTTTGTCTATAACAATTCGGAGCTCCTCGTTGTCATTGACGGAGATACGGCCGACCTCGATGTCGGAAAGGGGACCGTCGCCGACAATCTGCGAGTAGCTGTCATCACCACGAATGCGCACCGTTGGATCGGCCCAACCGTAAATGGGCACCAGGTTCTCGGTCACATCGTCCCGCCAGTGGGTCTTTTCCCACCAATATTCCGACCCCTCGCCAATCAGGAGCAGCTCCTGAAAGCGGGCGCCGTCGCGATGCTCGAAGGCATGGCGGGTAAATTCGTGGATGGCCTCGTAGGAAACCTCGCCGTAGGAGAAGATTGCATAAATGTCACAGACGCGGTAGGCGGCAACAGAGCGCGTGTGGCGACGATGTCCGAGGAGGCGGACCACCTCCTCCTCAAGGCTCTTGTGAAAGACCACCAGATAGTCGAGGGGATCGTTGTCCACGAACGAACGCGGCGCCCGGAACGGCTCCAGATCGGTCAGGCGATACATGGTGTTCCCATGGCTGTATATATACCGGGGATTGCGATGGGTGGAGGACGTCACCGAGACGAACCCCGGGCGACCCTCATGGCGTGTCTGGTTGAATCGCGAGTAGACAGGATTGAAGGGGTCGGTCACGTCCATCAGGAAGCCGTCACGGTTTGTATCGCCAAGGGCCGGCAGAACGAGCCCCACCGACGTGTTGGCAGGACGGTTTACCTGCAGCGTCTGGTGGGGAAGGAGGCCGAAGGAATCCGTGGCCAGACGAAGCCGCGCATTGAGGAAGAAGATAGGCGACTGGTGCACGGGATCGGCGGTTTCCCTGTTCAGGAAGGCAATCGTGTTGGTCCCCTCGCGTAGTAACCGGTTGGGTATCTGGGTGACTTCCTCCTGAATACGGACACCACGGGTCGACCCGGTGTGGACCTCCCTGCCGTTGATGAAGACGGCAAACTCCGTGGTGGCGCGGGGATCCCGATTGGAAAGCCACACACGCAATTCGCTGTTGCCTTCCTCGAGGACCCGCGCCACCTCGAATTCCATCTCGTGGAAGTCCCGGGGCGCCACCATGGCGGTGGCCCACTTCAGGTTCGGCCCGTGGAGGGGAAGGGTGTGATGATAGACATTTGGTTCGAAGATTTCAATTTTCGTCGTTCCCTCAAGGGCCTCGTTGTCACCAACGCGCCCGCCGACATGGTGGATCTCGCCGCGCCGGGGCGGTTCGTCCCCATCGACGTGCATGATCCAAAAGGGAATGAATGGTTTGCGTGCATCCAGTTCCTGGTGTGCGTAAAACACAATGCTTGCATCCCCGAGAAGAAGCCCTCCCCGGAGGTTTTCCACCATGACGGGCACCTCGTTCCCGCCAACAAAGAACCGTAGCTCATTGACCGGAAATTCGGTTGGATCAATGTCGAAGCGCCGAAGGGTTTCCGCGTCTATACGGTAGACTCCCGGTCGTGGCAGACGGGAAAACCAGAGCATCTCCCTGTCTGCAGCTTCCAGGAGCATGTCGCTCCACTTCTCAAGCTCATCCTTCCGTTCAATGGGGTCGGGCTTCCTGTAGGCGTATTCCGCCTGGGAGGCATTCGCCGCCATCATCTGGATCATGTTCAGTCCATACGGATCGTATTGCTCAAGGGAGAGTTCGGTGGGAAGGGAGCGGGATTCATTGCCGCGGATGTTCACATCAAACTCGGCGTTTTGAATCAAAATCCTGAAGGGAATCCGGGTCCCACTTTCCACCCGCGTGCTGTTGTGAACGGCATTAAAGTCAGACCTGTTCATGCCGAAGCCACGGAAGCTTCCAACGTGGGTGACCCTGACCCGGCGGACACTTTCCGGCAGCGGTCCCCATTGTTCGCCCTCGTCAATCTCGAACGGGCCGTGGCGCGTGCCATCCTCCTCCACCGCCCACCAGGTTGCCGAGACCATTTCAATCCTGGGAGTATTCCCCGGCACCGAAACCAGCCAGAAATGGTAGGGGGCACGATTGGGCAGCTTGTAGCGCGCAAAGTCGTCCATCGAGAAACGCAGCCGCGAATGATGCTCCTCCTGGGAGATCGTTTCGATCACGCCGCGCTTTTGGATTTCGTGAGCCGCAAGGTCCAACAGGGACGCCCGGGAAGGGCCGGCGAAAGATAGGACAAGGGCGATGGCTGCCAGCAACAGCCACTGGGGGGGAACCTGTCGAAATTTCAAGTAAATCGTCCTCTTGGAGAAAAAGCTGTGACCCCACCAAGGGTCCGGGATCATGTTGGTGTTTGACAGCACACGTCAACACAAGCGACACCAACCCGGGGGCCACAAATGTGCCAACCCCGCCTTCCTCCAAAAAGGATGTCGAACCGATGCCCGCAACCTCAAACAAAACCCTGATCGCCGTCGTAAATGGCCCGAATCTCAACCTTCTCGGAACCCGCGAACCGGAGGTTTACGGAAGCGACACCCTTGAATCAACGAATGCCCGCCTTGAGGAAGTCGCCGCTGAACTTGGCGTTGGGCTCACCACTTTTCAAAGCAACCATGAAGGCGAGATTGTGGACTACCTCCACGGGCTTCGTCAAAGCCACCACGCCGTGATTGTCAATCCCGGAGGCTTGACACACACCTCGGTAGTCCTTCGCGATGCCCTTGCTTCCATCGCTCTGCCGGTCTGGGAGGTCCACATCAGCAACGTCCATCGCCGCGAGGAATTCCGCCACCGCAGCTACATCAGCGCCATCGCCGAGGGGGTTGTCTGTGGGCTGGGGATCTTCGGATACGAGGCGGCCCTGAGAGCGGCGGTTCGACACCTCAAGCGGTGACGATGTTGCCGACCGACTGGCGCGATTTTCGCCCTTCCTTCGCCCGGGCCGCTGCGGTCCCACCATCATCCCACGGTGACTTCCCCTCCCATGAGTTTGCGTTCCATCCGTGTCTTTGGTGCCAGTGAGCACAACCTGAAGAACATCGATGTGGAAATACCGCGTCAATCGCTCACGGTTGTGACAGGATTGAGCGGTTCGGGCAAGTCATCGCTCGCCTTCGACACGATCTACGCCGAGGGGCAGCGGCGGTATGTCGAGTCCCTTTCAGCATACGCACGCCAGTATCTCGAGCAGCTTCCCAAGCCCCACGTCGAGCGCATTGAGGGCCTTTCCCCGGCCATTTCCATCGAACAGAAGACCGTCAATCGCAACCCCCGCTCCACCGTGGGGACCGTGACGGAAATTCTCGATTACCTCAGGTTGGTGTTTTCCACGATCGGCGAACCCCGCTGCCCGGTCTGTTCCAGTGAACTGCGCGACCAGAACGCCGGGACGGTGACGGAGCAGGCGATGAAGCTGCCGGTTCGCACCCGGCTGGTGGTGCTGGCGCCGGTGATTCGCGGCCGGAAGGGGGACTACAATGCCCTTTTCCAGAAACTGCTGCGCGACGGATTCGTCCGTGCCAAGATTGACGGCGAGATCATCGACCTCGACCCCTCCATGCGCCTGCGCCGCCAGTATAGACACGATATATCCGTCGTGGTGGATCGATTGTATATCAATGATGCCGCCAGGGACCGATTGCTTCAGGCCGTGGAAACGAGTTTCAAAATGGCGGAGGGGCTTGTCATTCTCGAAACCCTCCCCGACCGCAACGGCGCCTTCGACGACGACCTTCCCTGGGCGGGGGAACGAATGTTCAGCCGGGAAATGGGATGCCCCGAGCACGGCCCCCAGGTCGTCGACATGGCCCCGCGTATATTCAGCTTCAACTCCCGGTATGGTTGGTGTCCCGAGTGCGAGGGGCTGGGGACGGTCGCCGAGATAGACCTCGATCGCCTCGTTCCCGACACCTCCGTTTCCCTGAACCAGGGGTGTATTCTCCCATGGAAGTGGTTCTTCCGGACCCGGTCGGCCCGGCAACGGAAACAATTGATCGAGTCCAGCAATCATGCCCGCCAGCTGTTTGCGGTCATTGACTTAATGGGTATAGACACATCGGCCCCGTGGCGTGACCTGCCGGACCACCATCAACGGGCGCTCCTCCATGGGTTTCCCGGCGACATCGTCCCCGCTGCAAAAAAAGGGCGGGAGAAGGAGGCGCCACCGGACCTGTACGGCTGGAAGGGGGTTGCTGGTCGCCTTCGAAAGAAGCTGGAGGAAGCGGAATTCGAGGAGGAGTACGACCAGTTGCGTGCGTACCTCCACGAGGTGACCTGCCCGGCCTGCAACGGTGCCCGCCTCCGCAGGGAGGCCCTTTCGGTCACCCTTGGCGGAAAAAACATTTCAGAAATCACCCACATGGATATCAATGCGGCCCATGATTTCTTTGCCCAATTGAAGCTGGACAAGCGCCAGACTGCCATCGCCCAGCAACCCCTCCAGGAGGTCCGCGACCGCATTGGGTTCCTTCGAAACGTGGGGCTGCATTACCTCACGCTGGATCGCACGGCAGCGACGCTTTCCGGCGGCGAGGCCCAGCGCATCCGCCTCGCCACCCAGATCGGTTCCCGCCTCACCGGCGTGCTATACGTTCTGGATGAACCATCCATCGGTCTCCACCAACGCGACAACGAAAAGCTCCTTTCCACGCTTCACGACATCCGCGACCGGGGAAACACCGTGGTTGTTGTCGAGCATGACGAGCAGACCATCCGCCAGGCCGACTGGGTGGTGGATCTCGGCCCCGGGGCGGGAAACCTCGGCGGCGAGGTCATTGCCAGCGGAACGGCCGCCCAGGTCGCCAAACGAAAGGATTCAGTCACCGGGAAATACCTACGTGGGGAATTGACCATCGCCACCCCGGAAAAACGAAGGCCCTCCAACGGGAAGCGCCTTCGCATCAGCGGATGCAGCCACAACAATCTCAGGAACGTGGATCTGGACCTTCCCCTCGGGACCATGATCGGCATCACGGGCGTGAGCGGCAGCGGGAAATCCTCCCTCATCATGGAAACCCTCCTCCCGGTCCTGATGAATCATTGCTACAAGGCCTCCCACCAATACCCCGGCGCCCACGGGTCCGCCAGCGGCCTTGACCATATTGATAGATGTATCAACGTCGACCAGGCACCAATCGGCCGCACACCACGGAGCAATCCCGTCACCTACACCAAGGTTTTTGATGCGATCCGCGAAATTTTCGCCCTTACTCCCGGCGCCAGGATGCGTGGCTACGACAAGGGGCGGTTTTCCTTCAATGTGAAGGGGGGGCGCTGCGAGGAATGCACCGGCCAGGGCATGGTCAAGGTCGAGATGAGCTTCCTTCCCAATGTCTATATCGAGTGCACGGCATGCGGGGGAAGGCGCTACAACCAGGAGACCCTGGAGGTCACCTACCGCGACCGGAACATTGCCGAGGTGCTGGAGATGACCG
>JAFIGB010000018.1 GCA_020831705.1 Candidatus Sumerlaeia bacterium
GCACCCCCCTGATTTGGGGACATGGGTGACAGGCAGCGGGAAAATTGGACCGTGTTTGTCAAAATTCCTCTTCATCATTGACCCAGACCATGGAGCGGTGACCCCTTGAATCGTTCGGTGCCTGCCACCGTTTTTTACCCCCTCACTGGATTAACCATGGAACCCTTGAAAATACTCTTCGTCGCCGCTGAATGCCAACCCTTCATTAAGACCGGTGGGCTTGCCGATGTCGCTGGCGCCCTCCCCAAGACCCTCCATCGTCTCGGCCATGACGTCCGCATTGTCGTCCCCCGATACAGCGATATAGACGGAGGAAAGCACCGTCTCCTGCCCATGATGCCGGAGATGAAGGTGCAATACGGCCCCCACCTGATGGAGGGGTCGGTCCTGCGCTGCTCCTTCCCGGGCACCCAGATGCCCGTTTACTTCATCGATGAGCCCAACCTCTTTCATCGGCGCGGTCTGTATGGACAAGGTCGCATGGATTTCGCCGACAACGACCGGCGCTTCGCCTTCTTCTCCATGGCCACCCTGTGGATGCTCAAGGGCCTCGACTGGCAGCCCGACATTATCCAGACCAATGACTGGCAGACGGGTCTGCTTCCCGCGCTCCTTCGCAACCACCCCGAAGTCACCGCCGATTCCTTCTACGAGTCCATGCGCACCGTCTTCGCCCTCCACAACATTGCCTACCAGGGGAACATGGACAAGGCGGTCCTCCCCGCCATCGGTCTTCCCTGGGATGTCTTTACCCACGAGGGGATGGAGTTTTACGGGAAGGCATCGTACCTCAAATCGGGTCTTGTCTATTCCGATGCACTGGTCACGGTGTCCCCAACGTACTCACGGGAAATCCAGCAGGAAGAATTCGGTGCCGGCCTTCATAATACCTTCCGCCAGCGCGCCCTCGACCTCCATGGTATCCTCAATGGAATCGACGTGGATGAATGGGACCCCGGAAACGACAAGATCATTGAAAAGCCCTTCAGTGCGGACAATCTTGAGGGCAAGGCGGCCTGCAAGGAGGCTCTTCAGGAATTCGCCGGTCTTCCCCGCCGTCCCGATCTGCCCGTGGTTGTCATGATCAGCCGCCTGATCACCAACAAGGGGCTCGATCTCGTCATCAATGCCATGGATGACATGTTGAAGATGGACGCCCAGTTCTATATCCTCGGCAGCGGCGAGGAGGAGTACGAGGAGGCGCTGCGCAATGTGGCCGTCAACCATCCCGACAAGTTTGCCGCCCACATTGAGTACGAACACAAGCTCATGCACCGCATTCTCGCCGGTGCGGACATCCTGCTCATGCCGTCCGCCTACGAGCCCTGCGGCCTGACCCAGCTATACGCCATGCGCTACGGCACCATCCCCATTGCCCGGGAAACCGGGGGGCTGGCCGACACCATCTTTCATGCAACCGAGCCTGCCATCACCTCCGGCAGGGCCTCGGGTTTTCTGTTCAAGGGATATACAGGGGACATCCTTCGCGATTCCATTGCCGAGGCCCTGGCCCTGAAGAAAAACTCGCCCAAGTTGTGGGCCAACCTTGTCCAGAATGCCATGCGCCAGGATTTCAGCTGGGACCGCTCGGCACGGGAATACCTTCGTTTATACGAGGAGGTCCTTGGGCGGAAGGAAAGGTGACCCTTCCACTCAGGGGATGGCAACGGGACTCGCCCGGGTCCCCGTGCAAAGCTGAATAATCACGATTTCCGCAAGCTCCTCCCAGCCTGCAATGTAGTCCTCGTCACCCGACGGGTAGAGCAGGCGCTGGAGCTTGTTTGTTTTCTCGACGAGGTCGTGGAGCGTTTCGAGGGGGAGGCGCCGTGCAAGCTCGTGGAATTTTTTCGACTTAAAGGACGGTATTGCGGACAACCTTGGATAGACGTTTTCGGCGAGGACCTGTGTCTCGGGGATGCCGCGTTCCTTGGCCAGCTGGACGAGTCGTGCCTCCAGGGTGACCTGAATCGCCCCGGAAAGCGTTGAGTAGATCCGCAGTCGGCTTGACGAATCGGAACCCGCCCGTTTCAGCCATTCCCGCAGCAGTGTGATGGCGGCGGTGGGATTGCCAGCTAGAAGGTGGTTTTCGAACTCGAAGTTGAGCGGCTTTTCGCTCCGTTCGATGACAGCTCCCTTGTCGCGGATCAGGTTGAAAATCGGGGTGGTGGGGGAGATCTTCTTCCGCTTTTCGTCGTTCTCATTGCAGACGAAAATGGCGATATTCTCCGTCGTTGGGAGGACATCCCGAAGCCATTCCGTCAGGATCTCCATGCGATCCCTTCCGGCAGGGCTGCTTTTTTTCTTCGGCTTTTTGGCAGGCGCCTTCTTCTTGCCGCCCCCCGACCCGAACATCTCCTGAAGGTCGTATATCACCGCCACACGTCGCGATCCCGCAATGAAGGAGGAGGTGCCCAGCTCCTCGATGATTTCGGAAAGGGCGCGGTCGAGCTTGAGGGGCTGATTGCCCGGCCCCATGATTTCCGTAAGACCGGAATCCCGCTCCTCGGGGGTCAACAGTTCGTGTACGAGCTCGAACCGTGCGGTGCCGACCTCGGTTTCATTGTTGCCGTGGATGAGATACAACTGGGATTCGGGGTATTTGGGACGTCGTTTCGGGGGGGGCGAGGGCATGGGAAACTCCTTCAG
>JAFIGB010000105.1 GCA_020831705.1 Candidatus Sumerlaeia bacterium
GGGACTTGCCGTCCCGTCACTCGCTGGTTTGATGGTAGATAATGATCTTGTCGTGTGTGAGTGTGATGACTTCATTGCGGCCGTCGCCGTTGAGGTCGGTCACGATCAGGTCGCGAGGTTCGGGGGGTGTGTCGAGATTAATGCGGCGCACCAACCCTGACTCGGTATCGAACATCTTGAAGCTGTAGAATCGTCGCAGGGAGGGCGTGCCGTCGTCCTCCTCGGCGACCTCGAAGAACTCCATGAGGTTGTCCCTCATCTCAAGGGCGATGACCTCCTGCCGTCCCCCATCAAACAAGTCTGCTGTATAGACGCGGCCATACCCGCCTTCATCCTCGAAGGGCTGGGCGCTTGCGACTGTCTTGATTCCGCCGCTGAAGGGCGTCGTCGACAGGATCGAAAGCCTGTCTCCTGTTACGAGGATGATTTCGTCACGACCATTTCCATCCAGATCGGCAGCCCTGAGCTCGTTCCAGCCCAGGTCCTCCACGGAAACAGTTGAGAGAAGTTCCCAGGCGCCCTTTGTGTCCTCGGTCACCGGGGAAAAAATGGAAAGCTCGTTGTTCCCGCGATCATGGATGACGACCTGGCGGGTGTTGTCGTCACGCAACCTCGCCACGGTAAACAGGTTCAGCCGCGCGTCGGTATTGCGTCCGTTGAATTGCTGCTCCACGACGACATTGTCCTCCTCATCCAAATGGAGGACGCGGAGGAACCTGTCGCGCAGGATGAAAACCGACGGTGGTGAGTCGGTGCCGTGAAGGTAATCACGGCGAATGGTTCCATGCCTTGCGCCATCAAGGAGCCCGGAAAGAACACCCGGTGCGGTTGTGGCGCGGGTGAAGGTGCCATCCTCCTGCTGGAGGAGAATCTGGTGGTCTTCAAACCGGGAGAAGACAAGCAGATCATCGAGCCCGTTGCGATTGATATCGAGGACTTCAATTTCCCGGGGGGCACGGTTGGAGTCCCGGAGGGAGGCCCCATGAAAAATACCTTCCTCGCCCGGATCGACCTCGATTTTTTCGCCCAGATTTCCTTCCTCATCCAGGTGCCAGGCCAGCAGGCGGCGCCCTTCGTGGTTGGGATGGTTATCGATGATGGCGAGAAGTGCCTGTTCACCGGCGATATTGGCAACGGCAACGGATTGAATGCGACCGCGGAGGGGGAAGAGGCGCGGGAAGGGAATCCCCCCGGTATCCCCATCGTGTCTGGCGATTCCCACCGCCTGTTCCTCGCGGGAGAAAAGGAGCAACGGGGCAGGGGTGCCATGATCCACCGGAAGCGGGATGACGACTTCCAGTCCATCAAGAACAGAGAATGCCTCGCCCTGAAGGGCCCCTGTCCTTGTCTGACGGAAAAATTTTGCCTGGGGAAGCTCCGACGAGTGAAGAATGATGTCGGTGCGTCCGTCTCCATCAATGTCAGCAATGGAGATGAGGGGATTGCGCGCCCTCCAACTTGTATCGAAGGAAACCTGGAGCGGCCGTGAGAGGGGAAGGCGTTGTTCCACCCCTCCCCGCTCATCGGGGGAACCAAGGTTCAATTTGACGATCTTGCGGTTCTGGTTGAGGACGCCGATGAGGGAGTCCCTGCCATTTGAACCCGGCAGGGTGGTTGCCTGGCGAAGGACGCCGGTGGATTCGCGAAACTCGGCGGGGAAGGTTCCTTCGGGTGATTGCAGGCGAATGACCAGTTCCCCGAGGCGCCGTGCATCCTGAAAAACCAGGTCAAGCCGCCCATCACCATCGAAATCGAGGGCCATGGGGGTGGCAGCGGGTTCCGTGGAGGTGAAAAACTCCTGGGCGGGTGAGAGGGAAAGCCCGCGACGGGTGGCCGGAAGGAGCGTGAACTTGCCATTGTGAAAAACCATGAGGTCATCGCGCCCATCACCCGTGAAGTCGCCGGGGATCAGGCGGGTGGCCTCAATGTCCGTATCCACGGGATCCTGCAGGCGGCCATTTTCGTCCTGATAGATTACCGACAACCGGGCCGGGGCGCTGGCAATGACCAGGTCAATGCGCCCATTGCCGTTCACATCGAGGGCCTTCGCCGCACGAACGGGGCGATCGAGGGGAAGCTCCTCCCTCTCAAATTTCGGTACCGGAAGGTTCTCCCCGTTGGTCTGGCGGAAGAACTCAATCACGGAACGTTCATTATTGATGACCATGATGTCCGGGAGGCCATTTCCGGTGAGGTCCTCAACAATGAGATTGTGGGAGCGGCGGCCTACCTTGTAAATCGTCGGGCCATCCAGAAGGAAATCCCGTGCGAGGGGAGTGAGTGACTCGCTTGGCGCCAGATGCGAGGACGGCGCTTGTTGTGCCTCGACACTGCCAACGGAAAGGACCATGGCGGCGAGCACCATGGAAATCATCACTTTTGCCCGTCTTTGGGAACGGTTTGCCATCTGGAGCCTCGGTTTATTGATAATTTGTCTCGGTGGTTGCTTCGGGTTCCGGTACTTCCTGCGGTGGAGCCTGTTGCTCCTCGCGGGAAGGCGCCTGACGACGCGGAGTGGGCTCGGTGCGCTCTTCCACCCGTGTTTCCACCTGACCCTCCCCACTGAGATGTATGGTGGTGGGAATATACTCAAATGGTGGCTGATTGAATCTCATGAAAATCAGCAGAATCAGTGCAAAGACCACCAGTAGTGTTTGAATGAGGATTGTTTTTTTCACGGTTGTTGGCTTGGAGCAGACCCCCTGCGAGTAGCGGCCTCAAGGCTCGCCAATCAGTGCCTTGGTGTCAAACGTTCGATTTGGTGGGCTTCCATTCGCGAAAGCCCCAAACAAGGAAAAGCCCCCCCGATGCCAGGCACCGGGGGGGCGGTTGGTGAGAGTTTCCGGCCGAAGCCGCTTTGGGGATCAATCCATCAGGATCATCCAGTCGTGAACGTCGGTTGTTGAATCTCCGAAGTACCATTCGGAGAATTCATCCACACCGGAGACCGTGACTTCGGAGCCAACGACCGTAAGGTCTCCTCCGCTGATCTCACTGAGGGTGGAGCCGCGAAGGACAAAGACCCTGTCGATGACGGACAACTGGCTGCCGAACAGGGCTTCGTCGATATCGAAGCTGATCGTTGCCGTGGTGAAGGCAAGGCCACCGCCGTCGGTGATCACAAAGTATTGTCCTGCGAGCTTGTTGGCGTCGAGACCGGCTCCCGGTGCGTTGCCGTCTCCCAGATTGCGGTCGACGGTCACGGTTCCGGCAACAGTCACCTCCGCGAAGGTCATGGTGACATTGATGCCCGGGGCCAGCGGGAAGGTCACTTCCACGTTGGTTCCTGCGGCGACATCGAGAGTCAGGGGGCTGTTTGCCGCCAGGTTGATGACCACCGCGACGGCGTTCTCCTCGTCGATTGCCTCCACATTGCCTGCTGTATCATCGGAGACCGCAAGGAACTCATGGAGGCCGGAGGCAGTTGCGGTGTAGGTGATTTCATTGCCGTCGAAGGTGGCTTCGGTGGCTTCGAAGGTTCCCGAACCAGGCGCCATGACGAGAAGGGTGGTGCCGGATGTGTTGTCATCCACAACGGAGAAGGTAAACCCGACTTCTGTCCCGACGACAAGACCCGCATCGGCGACAAGCGTTGTCACCGGATCCGTCTGGTCACTGGTGAACGAGAAGTCGGCGGAATTATTCGGGTTGTTGGGTGCGGCAACAGCATTGGCAACGCCCTGGGGCACTTCCACCGTTACCGTGCCATCACCTTCTGGCGTGACAGTTACCGTATAGACAGCGCCGGAACCGCCGAAGTTGCTGAGGACACTGTTGGTTTCGATCAGATCACCCTGAACGAAGCCGGTCACAGCCTCGTCGAAGGTAATGGTCAGCACGACGGAGCCCTCATTGGTTGTTCCTCCACTGGCGACATCACCAGAGGTAATCACCACATCGATTCCGGAGGTATCAACCGTGTAGCTCCAGCTCGCACCGGCAAAGGCATTGCCGACGGTTGTGTCGACGATGGAGCCAGCTGCAAGATCAACATTAACGGCGCCGTCGCCGGGTGCACCGAAGCCGGTAAAGACATACGGTCCCGAACCTGACCCGGTGACACCGGTTGCGGCGGAGGTGTTGACGGTCAGGTCACCAGCAACAACGCCGGTTACCGAGCGGCTGAAGGTCACCGAGACCTCGGAGAGGCTGGAGATGGTTGCATTGGCCGCAGGGACACGGCTGGCGACTGTTGGGGCTGCCGTATCGAGGGTGATGCTCACCTGGTTGGAGGCAACATTGCCATTGCCAGCTGCATCAGTAACGGTATCGGCGGGAAGCTGGATTGTCTTGGCGCCATCAGCACCTGTCAGGGTGATGTCGATTGTATAGCTGGCGCCGGATCCATTCACCGCATCCACGGTGATGCCGGAGGTGGTGAAGCTGCCGGTTCCAAGGCCAGTGATCGATTCGCTGAAATCCACCGCCACGGAGGTGATTGTGGACTGGTTCGTTGGGGATGATGGCTGGGCGATGGTCACCGTCGGGGCCGCGGTGTCGATGGTGACGGTGCTTGAGTCTGTTGTGGATGTCACGGTGGCACCGGCGTTTCCGGCAGTATCCTCAAAGCTGGAGATACTGATGGAGGCTGCGCCACTGTCGCCCGCCTGAACAAGGTAGGTGGCGGTATAGCTGGAGCCGGAACCACTGACGGTAGCGGCCTGCCCGGCGATGGTCACGGTGGGGGCGGTGATATCCTCGTTCGCCGTGATGGAGACGGTGATCGTGTCACCGGCCTTGGCGAGGGAGGTGTCTGAGTTGTCACTGGCGATGGACACGGTGGTCAGTGTCGGTGCGGTCGTATCGATGGTGACGGTGAGGGCAGCGGAGTTGGGGCCGACAAGGGCGCCGAAGTCGCGGATTGCTGCGGCGGTGATGCTGTGTGTTCCCTCGCTGAGTTCACTTGTCTGAATGGCCCATTCACCGAATTCCGTGTAGACGCTGCCAATGGCGCCGTCCACGTCGGAGGTCAGTATTACCGTGCTGTCGGCCGGGGCCGTGCCGGAAAGTGTCGGCTCGGCAATGTTGGTGATGCCGTCGCTGTCGGAGATACCGGAGTCCTCGGAGGGATCGAGTACGGGAGTGGTGGGTGCACCGGGTGCGACGGGATCCTCGTTCAGGGCAATGGTCACGTAGTTGGAAAGGATGGTCGGGTTGCCGGAAACATTCCAGGAGTCCATATAGACATCATCGGGGATGGAATCGAACACACCGTGCTCGGCCTCGGTGTTGCCAATGATATAGAACTGGACGCGAATGGTGTCGCCGAGGTTGCTGAAGCGGCTCTTGGCAATGCGTGCTTCAAGGTATCCCGCGGAAACAGCGGTGTCCCCATGGGTGGTCCTGTTCGTGTAGGTTTCCGACTGACCACTTCCATTGTCCTCGTTCACATTCTGAAGAGCACTTCCATCCCATGTGTAAAGCTGGGACCAGTTGCCCTCCAGGTTTCCGTGAAGGACGACATCGGGGAGGTTGGTGTGGGCATATCCCATCTGGCGTTCCCATGGGCTGTCAGTGGCACCGTCCAGGTCGCCCTGGTCGATAATGAAGCCCCAGCCTGCCCAGGTATCCGTGTTGCCTGACCTGGTGGCGGCAAGATAGATGTATGTATCGTCTTCTGCGAAGTAAAGGTCTTCTGCGATGAAGTCGATCTCCCACTGTTCCCCGTCCGTTGCCGAGGCAACGTAGGTCCAGATGGGCTCGTCTTCGAACGTGCCATCAATGGTGGGGGAGGGGATGTTGAGGGTGTAGCTGTAGGAGACATCCGCAACGGTATTCCCTGCGACGTCCGTAATCCCACTTCCGATCAGATCAACATCGACATTGCCGTAATTGGGTTGGGGGAAGGTGAAGGTGTAAGGCCCTGCTCCGCTTCCGCTCACGCCGGTTGCAGCCGTTTCGTTGATCTCCAGGGCGGCTCCCGTCACTCCGGTCACCGACTCGGAGAAGGTGATCTCAACCTGGGTCAGTGAGGTCAGTTCGGCCTCATCTGCCGGATCAAGCGTAATGACTGTTGGGGCTGTTTCGTCGAAGGTGAAGGAGTAACTGTTGCTGGCAGCGTTTGCGTTGTTCGGTGGAGCAGTGGCATTGGTCACACCGGCTCCGATCTGAACGGTGATGACATCCTCACTCGTCGGTGTGACGGCAAATGTATATTCCGTCGGGGACACGGTAGTAACGGTGCCCGCATTACCATTGGTTACGGAAATGTCCCCACTGATGATGGGATCAACCCCCTGGGTGAACGTGGCGGTGAAGGAAACAGAGCTGCTATTTGTGAAGCCACCATTGCTCACATCGGAGGAGGTCAGGGTGACACCGGGTTGGCTGGAGTCGATTGTGTAGCTCCATGAATACCCTGCGAAGGCGTTTCCAGCTGCATCAATGATGCTGCCGGAATCGAGGTCAAAGTCGCTTGATCCATCGGCTGGCGTTGAGAAGTTGAAGGTGAATGAGCTACCGCTTGACTGATTTACTGAAGTGGCGGGTACCGTATCTATTGTCAGGTCACCGGCTGTTACACCGCTGACAGACTCCGAGAAGTTTACGGTAACTGCTGTGAGACTTGTGTGAGTTGAATTCTCGGTGGGGCTGACACTGGAAACGGTCGGGGGAACACGATCAACGTTATAGGTTTGACCGGTGAGCGATGTTGTGACCAGGGCCGAACCGTCCGCATCAGCCACGATGCCGGTATTATTGGCAAGGTTGAGGGTTATATCCCCACTCGCACCGGCGACTGTATTAACATTGATTTCCCATGTATCACCGGTTGCATCGCTAACAGAGGCAATGGAGGCACTTGATTGACCACCAGACGTGGTGAGTGAGAAATTGCTTGTTGTCACACCGACCACATCATCGCTGAAAGTCGCCAGCCATGTCAGTGTTGACGCATTCGTCAGCGCATTGGATGGGCTGTTTCGCGTGAGGGAATCCAGTGTTGGGTCGACGTCCACGGTAGGTTCAGTGATTTGAAGATTGTTGAAATAGGGTTGTCGATTAGCACCGCTCGCCAATCCCGCAGCATAAACTTCGAAGCCGGTGGGAAGGTCGGCAATCGTCACCGTGGTGGTAAAGTCGGAGTCTCCACTGTTTCTTGGTGTGGCATGGACCTGCAAGGTCGTGGCATCAAGGACGGTGAAAGTCCACTCCATGGGATCGGTACCGTAGCCAAATCCGGTATCTGTACCATTGACGGTAATTGTCGATGTACCGCCCATATTGACATTTACCTGTTCCGTTCCTCCGGAAACAATGTTTAGACCTTTGTTGCCACTTCCGTCTGAGTCCCAATTCATGCCGAGTTGGACACTAAAACTCTGGCCCACGGCGAGGGGATTTGCAAAGGGCCTGATTGCCTTGGCGAAAGCACCGGTGTCCTGCGGATTGGCATAAAGGCCAAACGAGGGGTCGCCTAATCCTCCGAGTCCTCCATCCCCAGGGTCACCGATGAACATACCTGCGAACCCTGAACCCTGTGTCGTATCGAAGGCCCAGGCACCAAATCCGGTGCCCTGATTGCTCCCGTTTGACCAGGTTACTCCATAATTTCCGGCATTATCGCTGCCAATGACCGTCTGGGAAAGCGCGCTCATTGGAACCATGAGGAGAGAGATGGCGACAATCGCTCCGCACCAGCCCACTCCTTTTCCTGAGCTGGAAAGGTCTCGAGTTTTCTGAAGTTTCTTCATTTTGTTTCTTCCTTTTGTAATTCAGTCTTGCCTGGTTGGATTTGAGATTTCCGTCCAACCCTCTGGCACATCTGGCCAGCGGGATTTTTCTCGTGTTGCTGTGTTGCCCAAACAGGCGGCTTGGTGGGATGCCGAAGGGATGGATCAAACAGGGTTTAAATGTCATTCACATGGTGCAAACCTCCGGTGTCGAAGTCTCCAGCGTCAGGTGCTGGTCTTGAGGTATAGAGTGAGACGGTCCTTCAACATGGATGAAAATGAAGTGCAGAGGCTGTTGTGCCTCTACTTGAACCGGTTCAATTTCCACGGCCCTGTTCCCAAGTCCAGCGGAATCGATTGCCAAAATTGCCCTTAGTGCAATATTGCACAAAGCTTGCAGGATTTGGCGACGATTGACCTGTTTTTCAGGGAGGTCCCATTCAGAAGGGAAAAGGTTCTCACCCATGGGCCATCGAGTAATTCGGTCTTGTGCAAGTTTGTGCAAGATGCCTTGGGTGTTTTGCTACTTACTGCCCGGACCTCACCCGTGAATGGCAATTTCGCCCCACATGACTTCGAAGCGAATTCGCCTAAATTTCGCCTTGCGTGGGTGAGGGTTTTTCCCTTTAATCCCCCCATGGCTGTTTGTGCTGCCATGCCCAGATTTCCCCACAAGGTTGATTCCCATGCCACGAGCTTCCAGATCCTTTCCCACCCGGCCTGAGATACCAGAGGGGGGTGAGCGCCCCAATGATGTGGGAGGGTTGGAGGCCGTTGTTGACGAGTTGCAGGCGCATGGGGGCATTGGCGAGTGTATCACCCATCTCCACAGGCTCCCGGCCCGGGAGGCCGAATATGGTGAGTGGCCCGATGGGATGCCCGCCGGATTACTCGATGCCCTCGCGAAACGGGGAATCACCCGGCCCTACATCCATCAGGCGGATGCCATTGGTCATGCCCTGGCAGGGCGCAACACGGTGGTCGTCACGCCCACGGCCAGCGGGAAGTCCCTTTGCTATAATGTTCCGGTGGTTCATTCCATCCTCAACGACCCCGACACCCGGGCGATTTACCTTCACCCCACCAAGGCCCTCAGCCACGATCAGTACCACGAACTTTACGGCCTGACGAAGGAATGCGGCGGGGACATTCGTGTCTATACGTACGACGGCGACACCCCTCCCGCAACGAGACGGGCGCTCCGGGATTCGGGCAACATTGTCATGACCAATCCCGACATGCTCCACGGCGGCATTCTTCCCCATCACACCAACTGGGTTCGGCTTTTCGAAAACCTGCGCTTCGTGATTATTGACGAATTACACCACTACCGCGGGGTCTTTGGAAGCCATCTGGGGAATGTCCTGCGCCGCCTGAATCGTCTCTGTCGATTTTACGGGGCCGATCCGACGTATGTGTGTTCCAGCGCCACGATTGCCAATCCCGGTGACCTGGCGGAGACGCTGGTGGGTCAACCCTTTGAAATGGTGGAGCGCAACGGCGCCCCCTGCGGGGCGAAGTCCTTCCTGTTCTATAACCCACCGGTGGTGAATCGGGAATTAAATGTCCGACAAAGCCCCCGACTGGAGGCCCGCCGGGTAGCGATGCGATTTCTTTCCCGCAGCCACCAGGTGATTCTCTTTGCCCGATCCCGCACGGATGTGGAGGTCCTCACGACCTACCTCAAGCGTGGCATGGAGCGCATCCATCGCGATCCGGGAAAGGTGGCCGGTTACCGGGGGGGGTACCTGCCCAACGAGCGGCGCGCCATTGAAAAGGGACTCAAGTCCGGCGAAATGCTGGGGGTTGCCTCCACCAATGCCCTGGAGCTCGGTGTAGACATTGGCTCGCTGGACGTGGCGATCATGGTTGGGTGGCCAGGGTCGGTGGCCAGTGCCCGCCAGCAGACGGGCCGGGCCGGGCGGACCACCCGGGAATCCCTCGCTGTCTATATTGCCGGGAGCTCCGCCCTCGACCAGTTCCTCGTCAATCATCCCGAATTTGTTCTCGCCTCCCCCGTGGAGGAGGCCCATGTCAATCCCGAGAACATCACCATCCTGGCCGACCATATCAAGTGCGCCGCCTTCGAGCTTCCCTTCGAGGACGGGGAGAAATATGGCCCTCTCGACCCCGCCCCCATTCTCCAGTATCTGGAGGACGAGAAGGTCCTGCGCCACAGCGGCAACCGCTGGCATTACAGCAGCGATGTCTATCCGGCGGAAAATGTCGGCCTGCGGGGTTCCATGGGGGAGAACTTCATTGTTCTGGACACCGGTCGTGACAACATGGTCATTGCCGAGGTGGACTTTGAATCCGCCCCGTTTCTCCTCCACGACGATGCCGTGTATATCCACAATGGGAAGACCTACCTGGTGGAAAAGCTCGATTGGGATCGGCGGACGGCATACGTCCACCATCGGGTGGTGGACTACTATACGGATGCGGAATCCTCCTCGAACATCCAGGTGCTCCACCTCGATCTTGAGGAGGCCTTCAATGAGGTGAGCGCCCTCGTGTGCATCCGGTTTGGCGATGTCAATGTGGCCACGGAAATCGCGAAGTTCAAGAAGGTGAAGTTCGAAACCCACGAGTCCATCGGCTTTGGTCCGGTG
>JAFIGB010000106.1 GCA_020831705.1 Candidatus Sumerlaeia bacterium
GGCCCCACCCATCGTATAGGAATACAGCGCCTGATTCACGTTGAGGGCTTCCTTTTTGGCAATCACGATACCGGTGCGATCACTCCGTGTCACAGCGGCGCGAATCCCCGCAAGGGGGTTGGTTTCCCTCACCACCGGGGCATCGGAGGAAAGGGCCAGGGGAATCCCCGCGTTGATGATCGAATACAGTGGATAGACCCTTTCCAGGTACTCGTCGGGAAGATAGGCGCGGAAGTTTTCCCCCAGTTCCTCGATGAAGATCGCCTGGGGTACCGCAATCACACCAAGGTTGGCGGCGCGCATCAGCATCCCGGCGTCGGGGAGGCCGAAGTGCTCGATACGATTCGCCGGACCGGATATCTCGCGCCCCAATCGTTCATAAACACGGAGCACCTGGTCGATGGCAACATCTCCAATGGCATGAATGCCGATGCGCAACCCCGCTTCCCGTGCCTGACGGGCGAGGGTGTAGAGTTCCTCCTCGTCTGTAAACCGGAGGACACCCCTTGTCTGAAGATGTTTGTAATCGGTGCCGAGGGCCGCCGTGGCCCCGCTAAGTCCGCCATCTGCAAAGAACTTCACCGAATCCACGCGGAGCATCGTCGTGACCATGCGCTTGGGAAGGGGAAGTGTTTCGTTCCCTCCGTCGGGGCGTACAATTGCCATCAGGCTCATTCGAATCGGCAGCGCACGGTCGGCATCCATCTCTGTATAGGCGTCTATCAATTCCGGTGTGACGGCTGGATCGGTGGCGCTCGTCACCCCCTGGGAAAGTAGGTGCAGCCCCCCGTCGCGAATCATCTGCTTGTAGTCACTCGTGGTGGGAGGCGGGATGACCCTGCTCACCAACCCCATGGCGGACTCATGGAAAACTCCCGTTGGATTCCCGGTATTGTCGCGCTCAATCACACCCCCGCGGGGCGATTCGGTGGCGGCTTCAATACCCGCCAGTTCCAGAGCGCGGGTGCTCGCCACGGCAATATGGGCGCAGGTACGCACAAGCCAGACAGCACGGCCCGGAAGTGCTGCATCCAGATCGGCCCGCGTGGGATGGCGCCCTTCCGCCAGATGGGCCTCATTATAGCCACGGGCAAGTATCCATCCATCTTCCGGTTGTGTTACGGCAAAGGCACGGAGGTTCTCCATCATGGCGGCAATACTGCGAACACCACGGAGGTCCAGCATCGACGTAAGAAGAGCACCGACTTTCCAAAGGTGAATATGGGCGTCATTGAAACCGGGAAGCAGCACCGCGCCCTCAAGGTCTATCATGGTGGCTGCATTGTCAGCCAGCGGCAGGACATCCTCCGTTCGCCCGACAAGAGCGATCTTTCCGTTGTGGACATGAAGAGCGGTGGCACCCTCGGTTGCAGGGTCCATGGTGATGAGTTTGCCGTTGTAGAGAACAAGGTCACTCAAAAGGGACATCCTTTTCCGCCGGAAGGACAATCATGGCACCGGCATTCCCACAGGTTGGGTCGCTCAGGTAATTCTTCACCAGGGGACCGAGTTCGAAGCCCACGCGAAGCTGGGCGGATATCGTCGGGTCGACACGCTCGCCCGCCCTGACCTCCTCAAAGTATTGATCAATCGTCATCCGGTCCGCAACAGCACCGTATCCATTGAGCATCCCAACGGTTACCTGCCCGCGCAATCCAAGACGACGGACGGTATCATGTCGTGCCGCATACAGGGAACGTGCTATACCACGGCGGCGATATTCCGGGTGCGTGCCGACATCCGCACCGTACATCCATTTCGCCGCGGGATCATGGGATGTCAACCAACCACCCTCGATGACTTCCTCGAAGGTGTGGTCGGGGTGGGAAGGATCAAAGGGAAGAAGCAGCGTGGTCGTCATCCCAACAACACGATCCCCATCAACGACGACAAATTGCCCCTCGGGGAACAGTTCGATGTGCTTGCAATAATGAGCCGCACGAAAGCGTTCCGCCTCGGATAGATTCGGAAAAACCAACTCCTGAAGTTCCTCCAATTGACCGGCATGGGAGGCGTTCGTGGAGAGAACCGTGAGACCGTTGGAAAGTTGATGGCGAAGGGACATGAATGGGATCCACACAGGAATTGGAATACAGCCAAGTGAGCATCCACCCCTTCGATGGAGTCAACAATACCGTTCAACTCCAACAGGTCCGCGGGGTGACTTCCGGGTGATTCAGACAAGATTACTGCCGGGACGCTTCCTCGACACGGAATGAAGTTCCCGGTCTGTATGCGGTTGGCGTACACCGAAGGGAAGGGCGTTTTCAGGAACCCCTCATCTTGTTGCAGATCGCTGTTCACGCAAAATTTGAGGTTGACAAGTTTTGTCCACCGCCTTGTCCTTTTGACAATTCACAATTCCTCTACGAAACCCCCTACTTGGGGATTTCGGGAAACGAAGCCCTTCCGATGCGTGATTTTGACAAAAAAAACATGGCGAAGGTATGTTCCTTTGCCACCGTGGTATCCCTTCTCGCTCTTCTGCTCGTTTATCAGCCCTTGGCCGTCCAGGGGCGTCAATTCCCCGCTGATCCCATCAGGATGGTCGAGGGACCATATGCTCAGACCGGTACCGGCTGGGTGCTGAGTGACGAAGGTCGCCTTTTTTTCAGGTACGGGGAATCGATCAAAATGGCCGATGGTTCCGGTGCGCCCGTTGATATCCTGACCCCCGACATGGAGTTTGAAGTCAATGGTGTCGATTATACCTTTGTCGGACTTGGTACTTACTCCCAAGGCGCCCTGTTTTACATATTTTTCAGCAATCAGATATTGGTCCGCGCCCTCATATTTGAAACCCTGACAGGGTTGCATCATCAGGCATTCGTCCTTGTCGGCCACGACGGGACCGTAGCAAATATCATGAAGCGCTCTGACATGGGTCCTGATGTTGATCCCCATTCCCCGTTTGGAATTTGCTCGGCCTGCAGGAAGGTAACAGGTGAAAGGCCACAAACAATCGTTAGTTGCATCGTCCCTGCCGTGGCCGACGAACCGGAAGTGGATGAGCGGAGGAGCCTGGCCACCTTCTTTGTCCTGGAGGAAGATGAGGAACCACACCCCGCAATTGTCTACCCCATGCCCGAGGAGGAATTGGCCCATCCAGCAAATATCCACCTCAACAACTCCACCACGGCGGGATTCATTTCGCACCCATACGACGTGGTCATCTTTGAGGCTTCCATGAAGTCCCCCCGCGGACACAATGTGATTTCCCGCCGCTATTCATGGGGGGGCATCACGGAAATGCCGGCGCCCCCGGAGGTAAAGTCAACGATTGAAGTGGAGCAGTCCCCAACTTCCCTTCGCATCGGGGGCGACCAGGAATATGACGATGACCCGGTAATCGGGTGGAATTTTCGCTACAAGTTGGATATTAAGACCGACACCGGGGTTCAATTCACCCGGCTTCAAACCGAGAACCCGGACACGGGTGAACCCGACATCGGCTTTTCCGTGGACATGGTGACCGGGCCGGTCGATGGGGAGGAATCGTCCGATTGTGACTGCGCACTGGTCGCAGCCCACCCCGGCGGGGAGGATGGAATCAGGGAGGACCTCGCCTTCTGCATGGGCAAACCGGTATCACACTCCACGCGATGCGAACGGGTCAACTTCTCCGGGGGAGACACCATCACAAGCGCGGATACACGGTGTTTTGGAATATGTGGTTGGACGCTGAAGGAGGGAGAATTTCCGATCCAGGAAAACATCCGGTTTCGCTTCGTCAAGTCCGGCGAACCGCTTCCACTCCACGAGGATCTGAACCTCGTTTCCTTCAGGTCCATGGTGGCAACCGGCAATGGCCTCGCCGCATTCGGTCTCGTCGGGGATGGAGGCACTGATGTGCTATACATCTATAACAATGGCGAGTTGCTCTCCGTCATGCGAAGAGGTGACGACTTCGGGGATGGCGAGATTGGTGGCGTTGCCGGAACGGGAAGCCTCAGCAATTTCAACAGGCACGGCCAGGTGGCCGTCCGCCTCCATGCACCTCCGGGAAGCACGGGTAATTGGGTGTATCTCCTCTCTGATGCGGTATCACCAGTTCCCGACCCATCCGGATATTCGGACATGTGGATCATCACTTCGGACTAACAAGGAGCCCGGGGAACAACCGCCCATCATCGACCAAACGGGTTGCCACGCGCTCCCCGATCGTGAAAATACTCCCAACCTTGGGAGTAATGACCTGATGACACCCGCCACCTACAAGTTTCCGCCCCCAACACGCCCTCCCCATGTGAAGGTGTGTGGGCTGACTCGACTGGCCGACATTCGCCTGGCCCACGACCTTGGGGCCTCCTTCTTCGGGCTCATCTTCGCGCGGGTGAGCAAGCGCCGCATTGGCCGCGGTGAAGCCTCACGCCTCGTCGCCGAGGCAAGGGCCGTCATCGACCCCGGCCTGGCGTTCATTGGTGTCTTCATGGACGAGGAACCCGATGAAATCGCAGCGCTGCACAATGACCTCGACCTTGCCGCCGTTCAGATCCATGGCTTCCCCGATCAAATCAACGAGGAGCTCCCCGTCCGGTCGATCATTCCCGCCGTTGGCATCTCCCACCCCAGCGACGGGGACAAACTGGAAACCCTGACGGAAAATTTCCCCATCGTGATGGCCGATGCCTCCGTGAAGGGACAATCCGGTGGGACGGGTCGACTTTTTGACCATCGAATTGTCACGCCGTTCTTCGAGTCGCGCCGCATTATCCTGGCGGGCGGCCTGAACCCGGAAAATATCGCCGATGTGGTGAAAAATCTCGCACCGGGGCCGTTTCCCTACGCCTTCGATCTCAGTTCGGGTGTGGAGGATTCCCCGGGCAAGAAGTCACCGGAAAAACTTCGAGCCTTCTTTGCCGCCTATCGAGGAGCCTTCGCCACACTGAAGCGTGACAAGTCCACCCCATGATGTTTATTGACGCACTGGTCCAGGGGTTTCTTGCCGGTGTGCTGGCCGGTGCCCTCCTCGTCTGGTTCTACAACAGGTATCTATACAATCTTCGGGAAAGCTGGATCAAGAAGGGCCTTTCCCTCGCCACGCTCCCCCTGGCCGTCGTCGCCGGGATTGGGCACCTGCTTGCGGTCCTTTATGATTGGCCCCACACCGTCCTCCCTGTTTACGCCGGAGGGATTGTCGTGCTTCTCCGGCTCGTTGGCTGGACCCGGGGCAGGCACAACAACAGGGGCACCGTCCGCAAGCGCCTCATTTCACCTGGGGAGGGCATCAATACACCGTATTACTCGGCACCGGTGC
>JAFIGB010000111.1 GCA_020831705.1 Candidatus Sumerlaeia bacterium
TACCGGAAGTCTTTTCAATTACCGCCACCTCCGACACGATCACCGCCCATCACAATGCCATTATTCCCGAAGGTGTGGAGAAGGCCGAGATTGGTCTTTGGAGCCGCACCGCCGGGCAGATTCCCGGGCCATGGCGCTATCATGGCCTGGCGGGATTCCCACCCGGGGAACCCGGAACCACGACGGAAACATCCCGTCCATGGCCAGCACCCGAACCGGGCGTTGTCTATCAACTCCATGCACGTTACAGATACGATGACCAGTGGGCCGGCCCGTTTTTCTACGAGGATTGGTTCGATCCCACCGGACCATCCCCCACACCAACGCCTACCCCGGCACCCCCGCCGGAAATTCTGGATATGTCGGTGACTCCGGACGAGACGGACCCCTTCATCACCATCACAACGAATGGATTTGTCAGCTACCCCGCGACAAAAAATTATCTCGGCTTCTGGTACCGCCAGACAATGCCCCCGACTCCCTGGACCTACATGGGCCTCCACCCCTACGCCAATGGCCAGACCGAGGTCGAAATCCCCATCCCCTTCGAGCTTATGGAGGATGTGGAGTACGAGTTCGGCACCCGTGTGCGGACCGATGCCGGGGGGTGGGAAACTGACTTTACTTATCTGCTTTTCCTGATCGAAAGTCAGGCACCGGTTTTCAGCTATACACGATTTGCCCCGGGTATGACCAGCAGCGCCTACCTTCCCCTTGGTTCGACGCCCGACATGGGGGATCGACTTCCCGCGTCACGATTGAGCTTCAGCTTCTGGGCCGGGACGGGGCCGGGGCCACTTGGTGCCAGCCGTGTTGATGCAATTTTCACCCCGTCCCTTGCGGGGGTGGAGAATCTTCCCGAACCTCCCTCCTTCAATGGAGTCTGGGAGGTCACATGGGAGCGCGAAAACTGGGACTACTTTGACTTTTATCTTTACTTCAACGAGGGGGAACTGGAAGGCGATCCGGTTGTCTATTACTCCCCGAACAGCGAAGGTCCCTGGGAGCCAGCCACTTCCTTTTCATTACCCCCCACATTGACAAGACCTCTCCTGTCCTACTACATTTTCGAGGGCGAAAGCCAATTCAAGAGTGATGGTTTGGTGAGATTTTACCTCGTCGTTCTTGATGGGGAACCGGATTTGCCTGCGAATAAGTCCGAGGATGTCCGGGAACACCAAAGGGCTGTCCGCCATGGACGTGTCCTCCCGCAGGGAGGTGCCCAATGACACGGAATACACCGCGACAAGGAACCGGCCGCATGCACTCCATGTATAGACGTCACGATGCCCGGGCAAGGGTGATTCTTGCCAGCTTCATGCTTGCATCGGCCCCCGCGCTCCTCGCCGACAACCCCACCGTCAATCTTGGCAATATCGCCAATCCTGCCAACCCGGCGGGGTACTCCTTCAGCACCCTGGGTGTTCTTGATGTTGGCTTGAATTCGGTGCAGGGGGTTGGTGATCTGAATCATGGTGCGACGGGTGACTTTGCCTACGTGTCCAGAAGCAGCGGCCCCAGCAACCCCATCGAGATCCTTGTCCGCCACGGCAGGCCGGGTGGCGCCCCCGATGACGATGGCAATACAGTGGATCAGACGCGGATTACCGTCGATGTATCCTCCAGTTCAGGCGTTGTATCCTATTGGTCCTGGGTGGCGGTCACCGGGATCGGTGACTTCGATGGGGATGGATATGATGACCTGGCCATCGCGTTTTCCGCCCTTCGAGATCCGAACAATGACTCCCAGGAGGTCGGTGGAACAGTTATCCTTTATGGCCCCTTTGGCGGAGACTTTGAGATCAACTCAGACTTCTTCTATGGTGAGTCCTCCCAGCAGGGTTTCATCCATCTCGGATATGATCTGGATGGCAATTCAACGGAAATGGGCCAGGCCATCTCTGGAATTGGTGATTTCAATGGGGACGGCTACCACGACGTTGCCGTAGGTTCCACCTACGAATCACCCACAAGGGTCTACCTTCTTTTGGGCGGGTCGCGCCTGACGGGAATGCACTCCACCGGAGACCTTGTGGAGAATGATCGCCTTCTTATTGTCGAGAACCCTGATACAGAGGTATATCCTTCCTTCGGAAGTTCCCTTTTTCCACTCGGGGACATCAATGGTGATGGATTTGATGATCTCGGAATTGGCGATGAGTATCTCGCCGAGGGCGCAGCGAGTGAATCCCTCGGGGCACATATCCTTTTCGGTGGCCCATACCTAAGCGACTCCATGTCCCCTGAAAAATCTGATGATGATCCTGCAAAGGATGAACATGGAGAACCTCAACTTCTGACGATCACCTATCCCGTTGAGGACGGGTACGCGGCGGCAGGAGCCACCATTCGTGGGCTTGGCGATATTAACGGCGATGGATATCCCGACTTTGCCGTAAGCGACCCAATGTTCGAGGATGAATTTGGCGCCCTCCTTGTCTATTTTGGTGGCAGCCATTGGGCACCCGGAACCATCTCCCACAGCGATATTCCCACGTCGCATACCATTCGCATCACCAACCGTGAATTCGGCATGAATGAGGAACTGTACTTCGGCGGAAGTTTTGCCCCCGCCGGGGACTTCACAGGAAACGGTTTCAACGATTTCCTTGTCAGCCACGTAAGACTCTCGTGGCAGGGTGGCACGGGAAACAGTCGGGGTTATCTGGTGGAGGGGTCACCAGACTTCCGCAACATGGATATATCCGAGATAGAAATTGGTACATGGCCGGGTATTGTTTTCGAGGCCCCCTCCGGTGAGGACTCCCCGGGATCCAGATTCGCCGTCATTGATGATATCAACGGCGACTTCCGACCGGAAGTGCTCCTGGTCACAAATATTCCGGACGCACCGCTCGGTGCTCCCAGCGAGCGGGCTTATATCCTGTTCTCGGGCAACAACGAACCCGTCCCGATGATCACCGATTTTTACGCAGACAGCACGACGATCACGGTGGAGCACACGGGGGTGACTTACCCCAAGGGAACCATTAACTCCATCGGCGTGTGGTCACGGCAGAAGTTCCCATCAGTCGGCCCATGGGTCTTTTATGGCCTTCAGCTATACATCGAGGGGGAAACACTGGTGGAGGTTCCATGGGACCCGGCACCCGGTTCCGGACACGAAATTGCCGCGCGGATGCGCGATCATTTTGGCTGGTCCAGCGATTTCCTCTACTCCTACTTCGGGGAGGAACCAGGACCAACCCCGCCGATGGGCCTTAATGCCTACTACGATGTCGGGGAGGGTGAAATTATCATCACCTTCGACTCGCCCGGAACCGGCGAATCGGGTATCGGTTTTTGGGAGCGCGAACTCAAGGACACGACGGATGATATTCTCCAGCCCACCGAACCTCTCTCGGAGTGGATCTACAATGGCGTGATCCCCCTTGCGGCAGGCTCGGAGGGAATGGCGATCCCCTTCGATGACAACGGGGGAGCCCACCAGATATCACTGGGTATCCGCAAGGTTGGCGAGCAGGGCTTTTCGGAAGTAAAGGATATCATTGCCGCTGCCGATGGCGTCCTCGTCACTCCACGCCTTATAGACGTCTTCTCTCCACCCTCCGATTCTGCCGTCATGAAGGCCGTCTTTGATCCTCCGGGTAACCTCCCCGAGACGCTGGTGGAATTCGAGTACCGCCCCATAGAGGCGGACTCGTTTACCCCCCGCGCCATTGGACCGTGGGTGTCCCTCGGTCAGGAATATTATCCCGGCATTGGCCAGGAAGCTGACAATCTGCCCCACCAACCTGCCACAGGGACCTCCATTCGTCAGGTCTGGAGCAACAGCACAACACCGGAGCTTGTCGAAGGCGGGAATTTCGAGCACCGTGCACGCCTTGTGACTTACGACATGATGACCGAGGAGGCCTTCCAGATCGGTGGCGAGACTTACGCCAACGAGATTTACAAGGTCGACATTGAGGAAGTTGGACGTCTTGACATCAATACATTCAAGTACCTTCCCCTTTCCCCCGGTGACATGTTCGGTGCCTCGGTGGTCACGATTGGGGACATCGATGGTAACGGTGTTCCCGACCTGGCGGTTCTGATGCCTGGGAATTCTGTTCAGGAATATGAGGACAGCCCGTTTAATTACGAATTCCGCAACACGACGATTTGGATTCTCCTCATGGATGAGGGCGGCGTCGTCAGGAAATCAATTCCCGTCAATCGCAGCCTTCACGGTATTGGCAACCGATTCCCCGGAGTTGTCTCCAACCGCATGGAGGAGTCCCTTCTGGCCGCCGGTGATGTGAACTTCACCGGTCGCCCCGACTTGGTGGTCCTCGATCCGAACTATATGTATGACCGGGATTTACCAGTCACCGGAGGACTGATCGTCAAGTCGTTCGATGAATCCGGCGAGCTGTCCAGCGTGGGCAACTACTACCCTTCAGATGACAATGGCAGTTGGTTCCCCGGCGGTGGTGTAACACGTTTTGGCATGGCCGGGACCTCCCTTGGCGGACTCCCCTTCATGCCCCAGCGCCGCGACTTTGCTGTCACGGGGATGAATGAGGATTTTGACAAGGCAATCTATCTTTTCGATTTGAATGGAAGTGTGGATTATGTCGAGTTGGTTGCTGGTGTGGATGGCTTCAACCCGGATGACCCCAACTTCAACCCGGCGATTCTGGCGGCTGGTGATGTATCCGGCAACGGCGTGAATGACCTTCTCGTTGTCAGCACCAACCCCGACTTCACAAAAACCATCTCCACCTTTCACATCATCTTCAGGAATGAAAATGGTGGTGTCGAGGATGTGGTGCTCATTCGTGACGAGGACTTTGATACTCCCCTCTCCATCAATGATGTTGTCAGTGCCACCATGACGGATCTGACAGGCGACGGTGTTGCCGATATACTTCTGGGTGGCAAGACCGGTACTCCCATCCACATTGTCCTCCTCAACAGGGATGGCACTTTTTACTTGCAGGATTCCATTTCGGACAGCTTTTTGTTGGCCGAAGGAATTGATCTTGGTTTCATACCCTCCATCTCGGTTGCTGTTTACGAGGAGGATCAGGGTTCCAACAGGGTTCAGCTTGCCCTGGGAAATCGAACTGCCACGACCAGCATGATGCAACAGGGTGACATGGGTGAGGTTTATCTCATCGGCCTTGATGTTCCCGATGTGTCCGTCGATCGCATTGCCCGCATTAACAACGACACCCCGAACTTCAGGGCGATCCTGCAAAACGAATTCGTCCCCATGGAATTTGGCAAGTCCATGGTCGTGATCAAAAACGCCGACTTGGAAGGTTATGTGGAACTGTTGATCGGTGCGCCGGGGTACCTTCCCCATGGTGCGGTGTTCAAGACAACGGTCAGCTCGACCGGTGAATTGATCGAGGCCCGCAAATATGCACCGGGTCATCCCAGCCTCCCCCTCACAAACTTTAACCCCGCCTCACGATTCGGAGCATCCGTGGCACACGTAAGCGGGGATCTCCTTGCCGGTTCAAATCTCGTCCTTGTCGGCGACCCGGGAGCGACGGGCGATGTCTATTCACCCGAAAAGGATTTCTTCGATGCCCAGGAGCGTGGAAATATACATTATATCGCCCTGAGCAATGATGGGGAGATTCAGTTCTCAACCCCACTTGATCCGTTCGGCGATCATCTTCCATCCGCCCTCCAGTCCGGATCCAATCTCGGTGCAGCGATCGAGGTTCTCCCCATCGATTTCGATAAATCTTCGGAGAAATCCGGTCCACTATGGGATCAGATCGTGGCCAAGGTTCAGGATATTGACATTGGTGAATTGCATGCCGTCTATGCCGGCACCCCGGGTCATGACGGAACCGCCGGTGGCCTTGCCCTATTTGCCATCGACTCAATGGGTGATGTGGTGGCCTTTATCATGTTTGATGAAATCAACCCTCTTCCCGAATACGCCCATACGCCTGGTGCCCGCTTGGGTTCCGCTGTGAGCCAACAGCAAAACTTCCTCGCTCCCATGCCCCTGCTTTTCGTCGGTGCGAAGGGGGAGGAGTCCTGGCATGTGGTGGAGTTGGATGATTCCGGCTTCCCCCAGACGACTGAAAGATTCCATGCATCCCAGCTTCTCGAGTCTGATTCCTCGATGCCAAATTGGGGCATTGGATACTCGTTCCTGAACCTTCCCGGATTCCCCAGTTATCTGGTTGGCGCTCCGACACTTGATGATGCCCCACCCGAGACGTGGCCCTTCAATGACCAGGGTGGCTTTTTTATTGTCTTTGCCGAGTCTGATGCCACCACGTCACCCGCTTACTCGGCGAAGGTCTCCAATGGATCCGGTGCCGTGAACAACCCCCCGGGAAGCCGCTTTGGAAGCTCGATGGCCATGGTCAGTACCTTCGACGGATTGACAGAAAACGGAAGTGTCCTGGCCGTTGGAGCTCCGGGAAGCCCATCAAGCGATGACGAATCCCTTCGGATTGGAAGTGTTCAGTTCCTGTTTATCGAGACTGACTTCGAAGGCACCTTCTAGTTTGGGTAACGGATTAATTGAAAATTCTTGTCACTGAAGGTGCATTTCCCCCTTGAAACTGCGGGGGGAGCCACATAAGTTTTTATGGCGCAAACGGCCTATGTGCCTCAAAAAGCAGTTTAATGTGGACACATCAGGACGACACAACTCCACGGCGTAAAAAGGAAAGAAACATGCGAAAGATTCAGCAGCCGACATTGGCTTTGTTGACAGCAGGCCTTCTGTTGGCAGGGGGAAATGCCCTCGCCCAGTCGACCTGGTATGTGGACAATGACCCGGGCATCACAACTCGTGATGGCCAATCCGCAGCAACTGCTTTTGAAACCCTGGCTGCCGCACTCGCTGCCGCAGACAACGACGACACCATCATTGTTGATGGAACAACAGGGACTGCCTACGAGGAAAACACCCTCGTCAACAAAAGCGTCACCATTCAGGGGGCCAATGACCCGATCATTCGCACCGCGACCTCCGGTGTGACTGCATTCCCAACAGCACCACCCCGAGCCAATAACACAGCTGTTTTTCGCATCGCAGCCCAGGATGTTACGCTTTCCGACCTCGTTATTGAGGTAGTCTATGCTCCCGATGATGGATATGTTGGTCGTACAGCCATCACCAACTACGATCCAGCTGAAATCAGCGACAACTCCAATTTCTTCAACCCCAACAATTCCCACGGTGTTGCCAACTTTAATGGTCTGACAGTCACAAACAACACGATCCGTCGTGTTGCGGAAACCGCCGGCCGTTCCAGCACTGCCGGTTACGCATGGCGCTCCATCGCCATTGGCCTTAGTGGCAACGGCGCTGGTGACAACAGCGATGCCACCATCTCCGGGAACACCATTGAGACCGCTGCGGCCTACAATGATCCGGCGGAACTCAGCCTCTTCACCCATGGTTTTTTCATTCCCCGCAACGCCGGTGAGATTGTCATCGGTGGTCCTGATCCTGCCGATGGAAACACGGTGACCTGCGGATATGTTGATTCCTGGATGAATGCTGTGAAGAGCGGCACCACATTGTCCTTCCAGAACAACACCTTCACGGGTCTGATGGGATTCGATGTCAGCTCCGGAAATAATGGGACTTATGAGTTCCTGAACAATACCTTCGCACCGGACCCCATCACCGATCTTTTCCGGGCGCCCGATACAGCCTCGAATGCCCACCTGCAAAACGGCTACATCAACGGTTCCAGCGCCACCGTTGTGTTTGATGGCAACAGCTTCGTTGTTCCTCCCCGCCGCACGGCTGGTGGTTCCGGTGGATACGTCCGCCCAATGACTGGAATTTGGGCTGGGAGCGGTGCCACCACGGTCCTGTCCAACAATACCTTCAATTCCCGTGGCACCGGATTTACGGCGCCCGGTTACACCTACACCGAAGAGTTCAGCTACATCTATGTTGATGGTATCAGCAGCTCACCCGGTGTCTCGATCACTAACAAGGCCATCACCATCGAAGGCAACACCTTCGAAAGCCCCAATACTCCTGGTGTGAACCAGACTGCCATTGAGCTTTACCGCACTCAGGGTACGAATGTCGTCGAACCAACTTATCTCGACGGTGGTGTGATCATTGGAGACGGAAACGTCTTTAACAGCGGCCTCGAGTATTACATCCGCCTCGACGATGGAAGTGGTACGATGCCGAGCCTTGCCAAGACCCAGCATGGTCCAGGCTTCCCGTTCAACGTGAATGTCGATGGTGCCTATGAGAACCTTTACTCCGTTGATGGAGGGGCTCCCAAGCTCGTTTCCGAAATGACCGATGCCGAGCGCCTTGAACTTGGCGACTACCTTTACCACGCTCCCAACAATGCGGCCCTTGGGTATATCTACCTCGACGGCACTGGCATCCTCAATGTGGACAGCAATCTCTCCATTAACAACGCCATTGCCGCTGCACGTGATGGGGATACTGTTTCACTTCCCAGCAATGCCGCCATCAATGCCTTCAATATTTCCGTCGGCAAGAACATCAGCATCGTTGGTGATAACTCAGGGATTATTGGCAACGGCGCAAGCGCAGGAATTGTGGCACCGAACGGTGGAGAAAGCTTCACCATCAGTGGCGTGGCCTTTCTCAACCACAGCGCCGCCATCAACGCCCAATCCACAGGGACTCCCCGCACAATCGACATCACCAATTGCCTCTTTGATGATGTCGCCGCCGCGGTAACTGTTGGATCTGGAAACACGATCAATGCCACACACAACGCCTTCCTTGATGCCTCCCAGGCCTACTTCACACCAGTTTCCCAGTTCGCCGGCCTCAACGTGAACTACAATACCTTCAACAACTCCAACCTTTACTTCGTCAACTCCGGGAACTTCAACTCCCCGGAGCCGAACTTCGACAACAACTGGTTCGCTGATGAGTTCGACCATGATGCCGACCAGACCGGTTACATCACCGGCCTCGTGAAGACCGTCTCCACTGCTGCCAGCAATCAGGTGGTCACCGCCACCAACGTTGTTGCCCAGTTCGACCGTGACGCCGACGGCATCCCCGACGTCTTCGAGCTCGCCCCCGGCTCCACCACCGCCTACAACCAGCTGGCCACCGACCCCGGAACCGGCCTTCCTGATGGTGTTGCCACCGGCACGGATCCCAACGAGGACTCCAACGGCAGTGGCTACGCTGACTGGTACGAAGCCAACCTCGTCTGGTTCGTTCCCGAGCTTGGCGATGTGACCAACACCGGTGGAGTTTCCCTCGCCGACGCCGTCCGCGCCCTTCAGCTTGTCAACGGGGCAAACGTTCCCGGCGACCTGAACAACCTCAATGTGACGGGCAACACGACCAACGTGTTCTCCATCGCGAACCCCCTCCAGATCCTCCGCTACCAGGCTGGTGTCCGCACGCTCCTTCCCGCCGTTCCCGGCGTCGACTAAGCAGGCACACCGCTTCCCCTGGCGGGTTTGGAAGCAGGTAAAACAATGGCAGCGCCTTCCCGATTTAAAGGAAGGCGCTGTTGTTCTTTTGTGGGGGCGGCTGGGGTGAATGAAAATAAAAGGCGGAGGGGACAACAAAATACCTTGACGCGACCCCCGTATGTGAGGTCTTCTCCGCTTGCCGATTTCACAGCAGTCGAAGGTTTCATCTGTCTCTCCCTGTCTCCCACTCCACCGTCAAGCAGCTCCACGTCGAGGACGCAAATCCTCTGTACCACGTCGGAAGCGGCTACTTCACAGGAAATTGTGAAGATGGTGGTTGGACGTCGGACCCGGAAGTGAAGAACCCGTATGCCTCATCTGCCGTGGGAAGGCAACTTCCACAACAAGCCAGAAAGGATGTTCCCCATGGCGACTCAAACAGGAACCGTTAAGTGGTTCAACGACAGTAAGGGCTTTGGATTCATTGAGTCCGACGCCGGCGATGGCGATTATTTCGTCCATCACACCGCCATCCAAAATGGAGGCGGATTTCGCACCCTCGCCGAAGGCCAGCGCGTGCAGTTCGAAGTTGGCCGTGGCCCCAAGGGGCTCAAGGCGGAAAACGTCACTCCCCTCAAGGACTGATCGTTAACCCTCCATAACGACCTCCCAGCGGGTCTTCCTGTGTCCCAAGGGACCGGAAGGCCCGCTCTCTATTCCAACAACACCCCTCCACGCTCCCATGAACGAACCCCAACCCGGCAAGTCGGGATCAGAATCAACCCTGCCCCAGCGCCGAATGGTGCTCCTCGTTGAATACGATGGCAGATCCTATCAGGGCCTACAGGCCCAGAAGAACGGCGTCCCGACGGTTCAGGGAACCATCGAACAGGCCGCGCGCCAACTCGGCTCCACGGAGGTCGGGTTTCAGGCAGCAGGGCGCACCGATGCCGGGGTTCATGCCCTCGGCCAGGTCATTGCCCTGAACCTTCCCACCCGCCTGGAAACCCGGCGGGCACCCTTCTCTCTCAATGCCGTCCTTCCCCACGACATTCGCATCCGCAAGGCCGTCGAGTGTCCCCCCCAATTTCATCCCCGCTTTGATGCCATCCGCCGGAGCTACCTTTACCGCCTCAATGCCGGTGTCCCCGTCGATCCACTTCTGCGGCACATGGTGACCTACTCCCATCGGACACTCGACCCATCCCTCGTGATCCAGGCGACATCAGCCTTTCAGGGGCATTGGGAGCTTTCCGCATGGCGTTCATCGGATTGCCAGGCAACACGGACGCTCCTGAACATAGACCTCGCCGAGGCCACCTCCCCCGATCTGTCAACGGGTCGGTATCACTGGGAGTTCCGCTTTTCCGCGCGAAGTTTCCTGCATCATCAGGTGCGTTTCATGGTGGGTGCCGTGGTGGCGGTCGGCTCGGGTCGCCTCGGGCTGGACGACCTGCGGCGTGCTCTTGAGGGTGGATATCGCCCCGATGTCGTCAAGCTGGAGGCAGCCACGGGGTTGTGCCTGGTTTCGGTTGGTTATCCGGAGGAAAAGGACCCCTTCCGCAGTTAAAAAATGCGGTGAAGTTTCTTATTCCAATTCGCGGGTGGGGTTAAAGAAGAGCCCATTGATCACCCAGATTCCATCGTCGCCCTGGGAGATATTCATTTCCGTCTGGATGAAGGTGTCCCCGGCGCTTCCCCGCAGATCCGTCTTTACCGTCCGTACCGGCCCGGCCCCTGCCACCTGGGGAATGGCGTTGGAGAAGTCACTCGCCAGATTTTGCGACTTCATCTCCTCAATCAATTCCAGAAGTCGGTCGGTTTGTGGAGTGGCTTCACCGGTGGTGTAGCTCTTGGCGGCGTCGGCGTTCCTGTCGATCAGGGCGGCGTGGTAAAGGTTCACCAGGCCGTAGGGCGTCTGGGTGGAATCGCGTGATGTGAACATCCGGGGTATGGCCAGGACCAGGAGGATGATCACGACGAGTACCCCCGCGCCGATGCCCGCCTGGGTGAGGAGCTTTTTGTTTTCATGAATTTTCTGCTGGAGGGGTGTTCGTTCGGCGGCGGCCTGGGCCATGGTGATATCGTTGATGTCAGCTTCCATTTCCATGCGGAACCATCTGCGCAGGGCGATTTCCGTCAGTTTAGGATCCCCGTAGCGACCCCGTGAAGGTTTGAGCCCGTTGGTGAGGGCGACACGAAGGCGCTGGTAGGGGATGGCATCGCGCAACTGGTCCCCACCGGTGGGGGGATTCTTTTGGCGG
>JAFIGB010000113.1 GCA_020831705.1 Candidatus Sumerlaeia bacterium
AATGGGCCAGAGCCATGTCCCAACCATGGTTCATCATCCCGGCCATGAGGAGTGTATCCGCCCGCGCCCCCACAGGAATGGGGTTTTCCGTGCCAATCCTCGGGACAGGCAATACATGGAAAGGCACCGAGCGGGCTTTCACCATCGTCGCGGCCTCGTGATTGATCTTCACAACTGCCAACGGGTGCGGTGCTCCATCCCCTGCCTGGCTGTTACCGGGATTCATCGTCATGGTGCTCCCCATGATCAGGAGTGCGACTGCTGTTATTCCGAGTTTCTGGTTTGTGGACTTCATTGATCGTTGATTCATTCCTTTGAAGGCTACATTCTTGGTCGTTGGATCAGACTAGACATGTCAGTCTGAGGTAATCATCCACCAGTCACTGATGGAGGAGGCTCCGCCTGTTACCGTGATGGGAAGGATTTCCATGGCCGACTTCGGACCTTCCGGCTGGCCATTGCCCATGTCATCAAGGAGGAATGTCACCTCATCGACGCCCCCGAACCCGACATTATTTGTGTAGACGATTCCTCCGGCCAGAGCACGATTGAGGGCGCGAAGGGAGCCACGGAGGGTAATTGAGTCGGTTCCATTCGCCCCGGAAACAATTCGTCCATTGGATGTGTTCTGAAGGTTGATGGTGCCATTGTCCGCCGAGATGGTGATCTGAACTTCGGTGAGCTCATTGTCGGTATCACTGACCGTCGGAATGGGAAGGTTGGCGCTTTCTCCGGAATCGATCTCAATGGTTGCCGCCGGAAGGCTGATGGCGGGTGCGCTGTTGGGTGTTGTGCTGCCGGATAGACGGATGGATTCCAGCAGGACGGTCCCAGCCGGGCCACCTGCGGTGGGATCAAGACGCAGCTGGGTGATCTTGCCGTTCCATTGTGCCACGCCCGACATGTCGATGATGATGTCCTCCATCTCGGTTGCATTGGGTGTGATGGTGAATCCAACACGCTTTGCACCATCGAACCCCGGATCAGTGTCTGTTGTGAAGAAGAGTTCCCCTGACCCGGCACTCGTGAGGTTTTGCATGCGGACAATTACATAGGGATTCGTCGCGGCGCTGGCCACAAATGTCGGCCCCAGCATGAAGGGATCGCCGCCGGCTTCGATTTCTATTTCCATGACTCCATTTTCCACTGCTTGGGAAGCAATCTGATTCACCACGGAATCCCACCGATCGGGACTACCGTCCTGGGTGAAGGTCCACGTTGGAGAAATCATTTCCGAATCGAGGAGGGCAATTCGGTCGATGACAAGATTGTCTGGACCGGTACCGAAATAAAAGTGGACAGGGTCAAGGCGGAAACTGGTGAGTGGGAGGTTCCAAGATGTGTTGGCGGATAGATCCAGGTAGTATTCCAGAAAGTTGGGATTGTTCTCTCTGATGGTGAAATTTTCGGTGCGCCCGTCCTCAGCCCATCCACCATTTGCATCCCCCCAGTACAGCTGGAAGGTGGTGGAGGGTGTTTCATTTCGCATGCGAACGTAAAGGACGTCCCTTTGTTGGGGGTCGATTTCAAGGTCGGAGTAGATCATGACAGGGTTGACGATCCCATTCCCTTCACTTTCAACAACGATACTTTGAAGCCAGTCGTCAGCCACAATGAAGTCCTGGTAGTGTACATTGGGTACCCATCCCTCTGTATTTCCATCCTGCTCAAACCGCCAGTCGAAGGGGATGATTGGCGCTTTGGAGGAATCGCTGAGATTCTCGTCACCATCATAGGCACGGACTGTATATTCGGCGGTAATTTGCGAAGGGGGAATGGCGAGTTCCGCAATGGGTGTTCGCACGTCTGCGATCTCAACACCATTCTCATAAACCTTGTAACCCATGATACCGGTGGAATCGAAGGGCTGCTTCCATGAGATAAGTGTCTGGCCTGCATTGATTACGTCTGGAATAAATTGCACACCTGTCGGGGCATCCGGCGGTGTGGTATCCTCCGCACCAATCAGGAACACCCGCGCATCAACAACACTAATTCCGTCTATTTGAACGGTGTTGCCGACCACCGTGTGGGTGATGGGCTGGAAACCGTTGGCAGTCACCTCCACGACCCGGTCAATCGTGACCCAATGGGGCACTGGGATGGTCAGGGAGACATTTGTCTGGTCTGTCTTCGAGACAGACCCACTCCCGATGATTGCCCTTGTATAACTCGCCTGGAGGTTTACCACCGGCACAACAACGGCATCCTTGCTGGCAATTACGCGGGCATCGAGGACATCGCGGGAACGATCAGTCTGGACAATATCCAGCGGATCACCGTAGAGGAGAAGCCCCTCAACAAGACGCAATTGCTGAATTAATTCAACCTGGCGCTGGGTGCGGCTGCCCCCCGGATCGGAGGATTCGCTGCCTGTATCATCAAACTTGAATCCATCGAGGCCCTTGGCCCCACCCATGACCTGGGCCCAGAACTGGATGGCAATACCCCACGGGGTTGGCTGGTTTCCCCATGTGCCGGGTGAGACGCCCTGGGGGGTCATCCAAAAGCGCAGAGGTTCGGCACCACGCTTGAGATTGTCGGTCTGGTCGCGAATCTCCCGAATGGGGTAGTTCTGCGTCAATCCCCCCCAGTGACGCGGGGCATATTGCATGTAGGCGTCCAGCGCGGGATGATCCACCGTGAGGGCGTATCCCTGAGCGGAACGGCTGCTGACAAGATTGACGTGTGTGGATGACTGCGGATCGAGCTGCCAGTAGGCCCTGGAGCGATTCATGATGGCCCGCTGGTTCCCCGTCGGCGAGTTCACACTCAGGTCTGGTTCGTCGGATACAAACCACGACCCCACATGGCCGCGCTGACCAAGAGTCTGAACAATATCCGCATTGGTCATATTGACCGACTCATCGCTGTTGGAGGAGAGAATACCGAGAATCCTGCCGCGATAGAAGTATTGCTCGGTTCTCCTCCGATAATCATTATTAACCCCCTCCACAATGGCGGGATCAGCCCCATTGAGGGCACCGGTGGGATATCCCCAACTGTTGCCCGTCAGACCATAGAGCTGGCGAAGGCGCTGAATGCGGGGAAAATTAAAGGCGGGGCTGCTTCCCCAGGTCGTGATTCCATATTCGGGTTCGGTAAGACGAATAAACGAACCCACCGTCACGGTGGAATCATCAGGCCGCTGGCCTGTTGCGCGAATGGCGTATGAGGTACCGTTGGGAGGAGGAGTGGCCTGAGACACCCTGGCAATGACGAGCTCGTAGGGGGCGATGGTGGAACCGCCAACAAACTCGGTGTCGGCGGTGACATCGTCATTAAGGTAAAGGGAAGTGATGGTGAGGGGAACCGCATCCTCATTGCGAATATACACCCAAATTTCCCTGTAATCCTGGGAAGGAACCACATGAGCGAGACGCAGTGGCGGGGTGTCGAGGGTGACATTGCTGATGGAGGCGGTGGCGCCGCCATCGGAGGAGACCTGAACCGTGGAGAGGGTGTTCCCTTCCGCGATCGTTCCGCCGAAGGTCTTCACCGTCCATGTGGCCACTTCACCGGGGGCAATGGATTCAGGCCAGACGCGGACCCACCCATTGGGGTCGTTGCTGCCGATGCCGGGACCCTCGAGCATGACGCTGGTGATCGGTTGCCCGTTGACCGTCATGGACTCGGAGGTGAGGGACTGAACCTCCGTTCCTGTATTGCGAACGTGGACAAAGAGGGCCCCACCCTCATCCGGTCGATCACCATCATAGGACAGAATCGATGTTTCATGGAAGGTGACGTTCTCAATGGCGAGATCGGCATTTGCCATCTGGACCATCGCGCCTGCCAGGAATGGGACCAGCAGCAGGGTGGTAAATCGCCTCCTCAATGGACAGACGCTGGGGAAAATGGATTTCTTCACGGTGACTCCTCCTTGGTTGAAGGCCCTCAAAAAGGGCGATGACTTGAACGGTTTGGCGGCGAGCCTGGTTTTTTCTGAGTGAAACAAGGCGCAATCCCATGGATTCCGTCACACCTGCTCGCCTTCAGCCAGTGGATAAGGCACCCGGTAAGGGACAAGGCAAGGGAATCCGATAAATCGCGCAAGTGGCGGGGATCGCCCCCCATTAAATCACCTGCCGCCCCTGCCTATTGAATAAAGCCAGATCCACCAAAGTGCACATTACACACAAAATATCAGAAAGAGACACGCTCAAACAATCGCATTTGCTCACAATGGAGGCATATATTGGCGAAGAACCTTGCAAATATTGACGGCGAGAGCCATGAAAACTGAAGGATTTACCAATCAATTGCCACCAAATGACCGCCCCACAGGCCCCTGCGGGACGTTCCAAATATGCACAGTTTAAGCCTGCCGTTTTCCCCATTTTTTCACCAGTAAGCCATCATTTCCACGGGTTCCATAGGGGCATTTTTCCAAGAGTATAGTTCAAGTAATCGCTTTATAGGAATTTGGCCTTTCCGGTCATTAGTGCACCGGACCAAATTCACCCCCGATCGGGCGGGAAGACCGCCCAGGGACACGGCCGATTTTCCCCGATCGATTTATTTTGACTGTTTTTGAGCCAAGGAATCAAAATTTCCTTGCGCTCCAATAAACGCCCCCCTCAAATGCTCTTTAAGTCGGGCAATTAACCCGATTATACGGCTCCAAATGCGGTTTTATGGCCATGTATGTTGCACACCAAGAACAGCAAAAGGGCCGAAATTCAATTCACCAGGAAGGAAAGTGACCATGAAGCGCTCCACGTTGAGACATCTTCAGCTTTCCATCGGAATGATTGCAGCATCTCTTGCCCTCGGTTCGGCCGGTTATGCAGCCACCTACACGGTCAATCAAACTGATGGGTCCGCCGACTTCAACAACCTTGCCGATGCCGTTGCCGCAGCAACGAACAATGGCGAGACCGACGACACCATTTTGATCACAGACACCACGGCGGTGACCTACTCACTCGCCGGAACCCTGATTCTCCCCCTCAATGATGCAACGGCCGGCACACGGCAGACGCTCACCATCGAGGCCACCGAGGCAGCGGTGACCATTGAGTCCCCCTCTGCACAGGCCATCCGGGCGCAATGCAATCTGACCCTTCGCGGGTTGAGCGAAGCGGAACCGATCACCCTGACCCAGTCCGGCGGTCAGGGCCAGCCCATTATCAATGTTGGAGGGTCCTTCTGGGAGGATCTCTCTCTGAACCTGGAGAACGTGGTCATTCAAAGGCCGGAGGCCGTTCCCGGCGGTAACTGGGTTAACTTCAACACGATCGGCGATGTCACGATGACAAATGTCCGTCTGGTTGGAAAAGCACCCGCCAATGGCATCGTGATCGGAATCATTGACCCCGACAATAACTACCCTGCCACCGCCGTGCTGAACAATGTCAGCTTCGCGGATGTCATCCCCGGCGATCCTGCAGAACCGGGCGATCCCACCCCAGCCTGGACACGAATTTTCTTCTCCGGCTCCAGCCTGGAAGTCAATGGCGCCACTTTCGGAACACCTTCCACCGGCCCCGGGTATGTCGTTGATGTTGCTCCCGACATGCCCCAATTGACGTCTATCACCCTCACCGACGGTATCTTTGAACAGGGCAATCCCACCGGTGTTGGTGGTGTGGTGAACATGAACAGCGCCGTGGATCTTGAGTTCATTGACCCGACTTTCAATGGCACATCAGCGGGCACATTCTCGTTCTTTACCCAGGAAACGGTCTCGAACATTACGATTCGCGGAACGTCCGACCCGGTTAATCTGGATGCCTTTGGCGGAGACTTCATCTTCACCCGCATGTGGGGGGGATCTTTCACGGTCGAGAATGCAACCCTGTCCATCGCCAATCCCGCCGGGTTTCTCGACGCTGCCCATGCGCCCCCTTCAGGTGCCTTCCTGGATGACCTGTCAGTGAGCCTGACGGACGTGACGTTCACCAATGGTGCGGGTCGCATTGCAGCATTTGCCTTTGACTTTAACGCCCCGCAGCCAACCTGGGTCGACCCGGAGAAGCAGGTAACCGTCAACGCGGTGCGCACCAGTTGGTCCGGTGAGATTCCCCCGAATGGATTCCCGGTTGAGACATTCACCAACAATCTGGCGGCTGACCCCGCTGTTGTGACCTTCGAGGATTGCACAATGGCAGCCACAACGGCCCCCGCCTTTCAGTTCCGTATGGATGAGGATTCAGAACTTGTCTATAATGGCGGGTTGATCGACGGGCAGACTACGATGCAGTTTATCCTGCCGCGCGTTGCCACATTCACGGGCACAACGATTCAAAACCTCTCGACACACATTCAGCACCCTGGTGGTCCTGACACCCACGCCATCTTTGACAACTGCACCCTGACCAATGTTGGCGACATTCTGCTCCGCCATCATTATGGAACGGAAGTCACCTTCCGGAACATGACCCTGGAACAGAATACCAGCTTCGCCGCACCGTTCGGTCGTGTCTCCAATGGTATCATCAATTATGAGAATGTGGTTCTCAACGGCTTCGGTCTTGAGGGTACAGAAAGCAGCAGCGGTGGTGGTGCAGGTGCCATCATCAACATTGATCGCTCCACCGTCCGCGCCCTCCTTCAGGTCCTGACTGCTGATGCAGTTGCCCCAGCCACCGTCACCGCGGTGAACACGATCTTTGATGACCCTGGTATCGGTCAGATCATCTCCATTAATGCTGGTGGTGCCTCTGGTGCTGCTTCTTCAAGCATTGAACTGACCCACTGCACCTTCATCAACAGTGGAGTTTCCGGTGGAACGTTCCTCAACACCGACCCCGACCACTCCATCATCACCAATTATTCCATCTTTGATGTTGATGGAATGGGTGCCATTTCCGGCGCTGGCCAATCGGTGAATGTATCCGGTGACCAGAACGTCATTCACATGGGAAGCGCTTCTGCCTTCCCCTCAACAGGTGGCGACACCCTTGGTGCACTGACGGGTACCGTCATCGGCAACCCCCAGCTGCAGCCTGACGGCACCCTTCCCTCAGGTGAAAGCATCGCCTACAACGTGGCGACCAACTCCACAACAATGGTAGATCGCTTTGGGACAACCAGGCCCCAGGGTGACGATCGTGATGCGGGTGCCTACGAAGGCGATGGATCGCAACCGTCAGAAGTGCACGACTGGCTTCTGTTCTAAGCAACAATTCTTCGCATCAATTGATGCGGCGAATCTCAATGGCGAAGCGACGGCCCGATTTACCGTCGCTTCGCTCCCCAACCAAACCGGGAATAGAGGCGCAATAGCCGCCCCAAATCCCTTCTTCCGCTGAAACGGCGGGCAAGGACAGGAACACTTAAAGCATGAAAAGTAATATCCGTATTGCCGCAGCGCTGATGGCCGCGGGGGTCTTTTTTGCACCCTCCGCCTCCATGCTTGCGGCCTCAGAGTACCCCATGAAGTCACTGGCAGGAACCACGGGAGGGTTCTTTGACAATTGGGCCGTGATCGGTCCCTTCCCAAGCCCCGTTGTGGTGGACGAGGACACCGCAGGAATACGAAGGGCGGGATGGGATGTTGATTTCCTCCAGGAAATTGGCGGGGAAACGGGAGCAAGATTTCAGATCGACGACATCATCACCCTCACGGTGAATGGCGGAGAGCGTGTCTATACAATCCAGGATGGAATTGCCGGTGCCGAGGGACATGTCAACCTCCGGTGGGTACTGGATGCAAGACGGGAGGCGGGGACGAACAAGTTGGCCTACGCCTACCACTCGGTCGAGGTTGAGGAACCAGGCACATACCACTTTCTCCTCGGTGCCGACGATGCGGCGAAACTGTATGTCGGCGGCAAGCTTGTTCATTCGCAATGGTTTGAAGGCCGTGCCGTGACACGGGCGGATTTTCATCTTCCTGTCGAACTGGATGCGGGCGTCCATGATGTACTGATCAAGGTGGAGAATGGAACTGGCCCGTGGGGCTTCGCCCTTGAAGTGCACAATGAGGAGGGATATCAGGCCTACCTGAACTACGTTCAGCAAGGCCCCCCCGGATTCCCAAGCTTTTCTTTCGAGGGCCATGAGGAGGACTCCCGGACATTGACGGAGTACCTCTGGTACCACTTCCACCATCGAATTGGAAACTTCCACACGTTGTTTTTTCGTGAATACATGACAGTTTCGGATATTTGGATGGCCAACGCCCCCGCGAAGGGGAAGGACATCTCGATGCAGGAGGAAATCCGTAGCTGGTATGAGGACACCGTGATGGATGCTGACGGATATATACAATCCCACCAGCACTTTTCCCACGCCCATGACGGCGGATGGCCGTTTCCCCTTTGGCCCCAGGTCGTACCTGCATTTACCGATGTGACCTACGGATGGCATTTTCAGGAGGATCATGGACCGGGCTGGGTGTGGGCCTATAACATGATTCATCCCGATACCCCGGCAACCGGAACGAAGGCCGCCGAAAGCTGGGCCCTGGACGGCGCGGAATCCCATGGGATTCAGAATGGCTCCTTCTGGAAAGTCGAACTCAAGGAGCCAAATGCCCTCCTCACTTCTCCCGTGGAGGTGGATCTCGACGCCTACAACGTCCCCTTCATTCAATTGCGCTGGCGTCGCGAGGGAGATGCACCCGTCGGAATGACTCCGTATATCGAATGGAAGCGGAAGGGCGATGCGGATTGGTCTGCGGAACGACGCATGCTGATCTTTGACTATAACTCGGAGTTCTCTGAGTTCACCAATTTCCGCCATGCCATCATTCCCCTTCATACACATCCCGAGTGGACGGACACCGTCGACCAGATTCGCCTTTGTCTGGCTCCCGGGGAAGCTGGCGCCATCGTGGAGATCGACAGCATCTTCTCCCATTACGACACCCGGAAACCGTACAACAACCTGCTCTTCATCACGAGCGCATGGCATTACTTCCGTTGGACGGGGGATGTCTCGTTCCTCCAGCAGGAAATCACACGGCTGCGCTCCGCACTGCGATTCATTCAGCACGAGATGGCCACCACGGAGGAGCATCATGTTCTGAATACCTGGCAGGGACACGAGGGGATGCCGGGCTGGTTCCTGGGCGAGGATGGGGAGAAGATTCCCAATCCCGGCCATGGCATCGGAAACAACTACTACGACCTGCTCCCCTTCGGTGGCCATGACATGTACAACACGGCGCAGTATTACGGCGCCGTTTTGAACATGGCCGACCTGGAGGAATTAATTCTTCAAAATCCCGGATGGGCTTTGCCAGCCGGTGGGCTTGCCTTCGACCCGGAGGAACTTCGCCAGCATGCGGCTGCCGTGAAGTCCGTCGCCAATGACATCTTCTGGAATCCGGAAACGGGCCGATTCATTGGGGCGATAGACACCCAGGGAAACCGCTATGATTACGGCAAGACCTTCGTGAATCTCGAGGCCATCTGGTATGGCATTGCCAACGAGGAAAATGCCCGGACGGCAATGGACTGGATCTCCGGCAGGCGAATCGTCGAGGGGGACACATCACAGGGGGAGGACATCTACCACTTCCGCTTCGGACCGCGGGCAACGACCCTGCGCAACGTCGAGTGGTACGGTCAGTCATGGATCAATCCCGAAACGATTCCCTGGGGTGGTCAGATCCAGGATGGCGGCGCCGTTCTTGGAATGACCTTCTACGATCTTTGGGCGCGTCTTCATATATACGGTCCTGATGACACGTGGGAGCGCCTCCAGGAAATTCTCGAATGGGAACGGGAAGTTCGTGAAGTTGGAAGTTACCGGGAATATTACGCACAAAAAGGTATCACCCTTCAGGGCGGCGGTACGGCCGGTGGCATTGGAATCGATCACGAATTCCTGGAATCAACACTGCCACCGAGTATTGTTCCCATGGGATTTCTTGGTCTCGATCCCCGGGGCGATGTTCTATACATTGATCCCAAGTTGCCTGAAGCTGTCCCTTCCATGACGGCGACTGGCATCCTGTATCAATGGGTTTCCATGGATGTGCGTGCCTCCCATGAGGACGTTACGGTTTCCCTGGAATCCGATCCGATTCAACCGATGCGTATCCGTTTTCGCGAGCCGCATCATTTGAACGAGATTCCCGGCAGGGAATTCATCCTCACGGAAGCCGGAGAATATACATTTAACCGGGTGGCCGGCGAGTGACTAGCACACCACGGCACACCGAACACCTGCATCGAAGGAAGGAGCATCAGAAGATGGGCCAGCAAAAGGGATGGAAAGTCAGAAAGGTTGGATTCACGCTGATCGAGTTGTTGATTGTGGTGGCGATCATTGCGATTCTGGCGGCGATTGCTGTCCCCAACTTTCTGGAAGCCCAGGTGCGGGCAAAGGTTTCAAGGGTTCAGGCAGACCAACGAACCATCGCCACGGCCCTGGAATCCTATCACGTGGACAATAACAAGTACCCCATGGACTTTGCGGAAAAAGCCGGCAATGGCATCCCGGTCGGTATTGAGGATATTACCGTTCGCTGGG
>JAFIGB010000117.1 GCA_020831705.1 Candidatus Sumerlaeia bacterium
CTCATGGCTGATGTCCTCCGCATCTGCAGCAACCAGTGGTGAGGATGAAATTCGTATTGGCTTGATTGGGGCGGGCAGCCAGGGGCGTATCCTCATCAATGCGGCCAACAACATCCCCAATGTGCGATTCGTTGCCGTTGCCGACGTGTGGGAGTACAGTCGCACCTACGCTTCGGGAATCCTTCGCGCCTTCGACCAGCCATCAACGGTGTACGAGGATTATCGCGAGATGATCGACAAGGAGGACCTCGATGCTGTTCTGATCGCCACTCCGGACTGGAATCACGCGCCCCAGACCGTCGATTGCCTGGAGGCAGGGCTTCACGTCTATTGCGAGAAGGAAATGTCCAATACCCTGGAGGGTGCCCAGAAGATGGTGCGTGCCGCCCGGAAGACCGGCAAGCTCCTTCAGATTGGCCATCAACGCCGCTCGAACCCCCGTTATAGACATGCCGAGCGCATGATCAAGTATGAAAAAATTCTTGGCCGTGTCGTGGCGGTCAATGGTCAGTGGAACCGGCCGGTGCAGGAGCCACTCGGCTGGCCCCAGCGCTTTACCATATCGGAGGACGAGCTTTCCCGTTGGGGTTATGACTCCATGGATCAGTTCGTGAACTGGCGTTGGTACAAGAAATATTCGGGCGGACCGATTGTCGACCTTGGCTCACACCAGTTGGAGGTCTATAACTGGTTCCTTGGCGCGACCCCGAAGGCCGTCCTCGCCAGTGGTGGCATCGACTACTACGATGATGGGCGTGAATGGTACGACAACGTCATGGTCATCTACGAATATCTCACCGAGCAGGGTCCCGCCCGTGCGTTCTATCAGGTTCTCAATACCTCCAGCCACGGTGGTTTTTCGGAAACCTTCATGGGCGACGAGGGAACAATGGTGATCTCCGAGGATGCCAGTGTTGGCCATATCCTTCGGGAGGTCAGGGCGCCACGGCGCGAATGGGAGGATCTTTCCGATACGGTCGAAACGATGGGCCGCGAGGCAATTGCCCTCAAGATTGGTGAAACCCGCGGTGCCAACCCTGAGCGTGAGCAGGAGGTCCTGCAGGCGGAGGAGGATCTGAACAAGCCGGAACACCAACCCCACCTCGAGAATTTCTTCGCCGCCATTCGCGGGAAGGCGAAGCTCAATTGCGACGCGGACCTCGCCTACGAAACGGCGGTCACGACCCTGAGTGTGAACAAGGCAATCGCCGCCGGAGGGCGTCTGGATTTCAAGCCGGGAGAATTCAAGGTCTCATGAGGTCAAGGCCGGTAACCATGGTGGAGGTCTGAGAATGAAGGGTTGGTTCCCCATCGCCATCCTGCTCCTTGTGGCTGTAGGGATTCCCCTTCAGGCATCAGATCCAAGCCATGTCCCGCTGACGAACAGCCGCTCCCCCTACGTCCACATTATTACGTTGTTCGACAAGGATGGCCGCGCCATCAATCCTGCCCGGGGTCATACGACCCCCTTCTCCATGGAGGCCACCTGCGCCCGATGCCATGATGTTTCGGAGATCAGCAGTGGATTCCACTTCAACGCAAATCATATAGACCAGCAACCCGGTCGACCGGGCGAGCCATGGATTCTCAGTGACTACCAGACCGGTACCCAGATTCCTGTTTCCTACCGAGGCTGGGAGGGAACCTGGCGCCCGGAGGATCTGGGAATGACGGACAACGAGTTCGTCCGCAAGTTCGGTCGTCACCTCCCCGGTGGTGGTCCCGGCAAACCAAATCCCCATGTGCCTTCCTCCGCCGAGGGATTCAACGAGGTCTTTGAGATCGACTGTATGGTCTGCCATACATCCCCGCAGGGTGTCTATAATTTCAACGACCGTCGTCGTTTTGCCGAGGCTGGTCAGTTCAAATCAATTCTTGTTTCGGGAATCGGATTGGGCACCGCCGAATACCCGGAAGCATCCGCTCCTGCAGATCCCCTTGCGGCCTTTGACCCCGCCCTTGAGGACGAGGAGGTCGATGCGATCGTCAAATTTATCTATAACACCGACAAGTTTGAAAGCGATGGGCGGGTCTTTTTCCCCGTGACCCGCGCTGTCTCCAACGACTCCTGCTACCAGTGCCACACCTCCATCACCCACGAACCCGACATGACGAACCATGGGTGGAAGCACGACAAGGACGTGCACATCCTGGCCGGAATGCAGTGTATAGATTGCCATTCCCACGGTATCGACCACAACATGGTGCGGGGCTTCGAGGGGGAATCCGACAATCCCTTCATGGCATCCCTCACCTGCCAGGGCTGCCATTACGGAGTGGAAACGGATGAGGGGCTTCAATTCCCCGGTCGCAAGGGCGCGCCCATTCCCGGCCATGAGGGCATCCCCCCCGTTCACTTCGAGATCATGTCCTGCACGGCCTGCCATTCGGGGCCGATGCCGGAGGACACCACCCAGTTTTTCCAGACATCCATGGCCCACTCACTCGGGTTTCCCGAATTCGGCCGGGGTAACCTGACCACACCGATGATCAACGCCCCGATCTTTATTCGCGGCCATGACGGGAAAATTGCCCCCCACAAGATCATGTGGCCCGCCTTCTGGGGGTGGAAATCGGGTGACAATGTGGAACCGATCCTCCCCGATGATGTGAAGTCCCTCACGGGAAGGATCCTCAGTTCCCGTCCCCGCGCCAGGGACCGGGCGGAACCACTCGATGACGAAATCATTCTGGAGGCTCTTCAAGCCCTCCAGCGCCGCGCTCCCGAGAATGCAGTTCCTGTCTATATTGCGGCAGGAACGGAGCGGAAAATTTCCGGCGACGAAATCTCAGTGGAGTTCACCGATCTCGTTGCTCCCTACACCTGGGCACTCGCCCACGACGTCCGCCCCGCAGGGATGGCCCTCGGCGCACGGGGCTGTCAGGAATGCCATGCTGCCGATTCGCCCTTCCTGACCGGTGTCTCCACTCCGAGTGGACCCATCACAGGTACGGTGGGGGCCGCGCAATCGATGCTTTCACTCATGGGGCTGGACCAGCGCCTGCAAAGCCTGTGGGCTATGGCCTTTATGGGTCGCCCTGCCTTCAAGGTCTTTGCCTTTGCCATGGCGGGAATTATTCTCATCGGAGCATTCATGGTGACGATCTCCCTGTTCAGGATCGTGGCGAGGAGGTTGCAACCATGAGGCTTCCCATTCCCCAAATTGCCTGTGTCCTCCACCTCGGAGCCATCGCCCTCATGGCGTTGACCGGCTATATCCCCCTCCTGCTTGGTGGTGCACCCCATGGATATACGCTGCTCGTCCATGGCGGGGGAGCGGCGTTTTATCTCCTCACCCTCGGGCTCATCGCCGTCGTCTATTCAGGGGCCGATAATCTGACCCTCCCCACACGCCTAACCCTGGCCCTGCTGCTTTGGTCAGGTATTGCAACAGCTGCCACCATGATCCTTGCAATGACGAACCTGGCAGCAACCGATGGTCAGCGCCTGTTGATCGCCATTCATCGCTGGAGCTCGATTCCTGCAACCCTCTCCGGAATTGTCTTTTCCATGATTGGCCTGATGGTACTCCGGCCGAAACCACAACACGAAGGAGTCAACCCATGAAAATCCGTTCCCTTCTCACGATTGGTCTTTTGGCCGCCGCCCTCCCCATGATGGCCGGGGAGACCGATACCA
>JAFIGB010000130.1 GCA_020831705.1 Candidatus Sumerlaeia bacterium
ATGGCGGTGGCCATGGTTTCCAATTCGGTCCAAGTGCTGGGCGGGGCATCAAAGCCGGCGGCCTCCAGAAGGTCCTCGCGGTAATACAACATGGGGGCATCGGAGTAGTAGGGCACGGCGACTAGGCGGTCGTTCACCGTATTGTTTTCAATCATCGCCGGGAAGAAATCACCGGTATTGATGTGATCCGTCAGATCCATGAAATGAGACGCAAGGACACCGGGCCAGGTGACGTCGATCATATAGATGTCTATATTACTGGATCGCGCACCGAGGAAGCGCTGGTATTCGACGAGCCGATCAGTGGCGCTGTCGGGGCCGATGACGAACTCCACGGCGATGCCGGTTTCCGCCTCAAATTCCGTGGCAAGCTCCCGACTGATCTCCAGCAGGGACCCAATGGAATCCGTGTTCATGCGCAGGACGATGCGTCCATCCCGATCGTCGCCGCCGCCACATCCTCCAAGGAAGAGTGCCATCAGCGTCAGTGGGATAAGGTGGGCCATGAGGGAAGCGTGTGGTTTCATGATCCTTGGGAGCCTCCGGGCGAAAAGTCTTCAATCAGTGGCGAGGATGGAGCGTGGTGAGGGGGAAGGCAAGGAATTAGAATGCCTTGCACAGATTTTCACAAGAGGTCGATATGACAAGTGCAAAACAGAAGCATCGTTGCACACTTCTGAAATGCTGTTGGAATTGACTTCAGTGGCGGACAACTCCCAGCCTCCCCCCACCATTGGCGTTTGATGCCTCAAATTAGCGGTGGCCTGCCGCCTGATCCTCAGGGCTCCCGAAAGAGTTGGAATCCCATGAAAAATACCCAAATAAGCTCGCTTCGCCACAAAGGGTGCTTCGGTATCCTTTCTCTATTGGCGGCATTGGCACTTGCCACCCAGGCCTTTGCCCTCGACGCCACCGACCTTTCCGGGCCGTGGAAGTTTCAATTCGATCCCGACGATCATGGCCTGAGCCAGGGGTGGCATCTGGCCGACCATGATGACTCCGACTGGGAGCTGCTTGAGGTCCCCGGGGACTGGGGCGAGGGCATCGAAGGAGTCGGATGGTATCGGCGAACCCTTGAGTTGACCCCGGAAATGGCCAGCCACGGTCGAGTGGCCCTCCATTTTGTTTCGGTGGACGACGAAGCCAGCGTGTATATCGACGGGGAATTGGTTGCTGAAAATTACATCTGGGACCTTCCCTTCCATGTTGATCTGAGTTCCTACCTGGTTCCCCACGCCTCGCGGGCATTGTCCCTGGCCGTGCGTGTATACGACCACGGCGGCGAGGGGGGAATCCTGGGACCGGTCACGATCCGATCACTTGATGACCTCGGTGACCTGGAGCGAACGGAGTGGTCGGAGCGTGCAGCACGCACGCCCCTGGAGCATGTGGGCAGCAATGTCATGTACTCGGTGTTTGTCCGCAACTTCACGCCGGAGGGAACCTTTGAAGGCCTGCGCAAACGCCTCCCCGAGTTGAAGGGCCTGGGCGTGGACGTCCTTTGGCTCCTTCCAATCCATGAAATCGGTGAAGTTGAGCGCAAGGGAACCGTCGGAAGCCCCTACGCCATCAGGGATTATTACAGCATCAACCCGGACCTGGGAACAGAAGAGGACTTCCGGCGTCTGGTCGATGAGGTCCACGCACGCGACATGCGAATCATCATCGACCTCGTCCTTAACCACACCTCGCCTGACAGCGTCCTCGTCCACGAGCGCCCCGAATTATTCCTGACCGACGAGGACGGCAACCCGCGCACCAATGTCGCTGAATGGTGGGATATCGTTTCCCTGGACTGGAATAATCCCGACGTTGCCGACATGTGTCTGGAGTTCATGGAGTACTGGGTCCGCGAGTTCAACATCGATGGATTCCGGGCCGACGTGGCCTCCATGATGCCGACGCCATTTTGGGAGCGCGCCCGCAGAAGCCTGGAGCAAATCAAGCCCGGGCGGATCTTCATGCTCGCCGAAAGCCACGAGGCGGATCTCCATGTCGAAGCCTTCGATCTTACTTATGCATGGGACATCTATAAGTCGTCCATCGCGGTAATTCAGGGTGACCGGCCTGCAACCTCCCTGCGGGATGCCGTCCTTCGCCAGGAACGGATGCTCCCACGGGGCGCGGCGACGATCCTGTTTGTCGAAAACCATGACGAGGAGCGGGCAATCAACACCTACGGAGGCCCTTCCGGGGCGAAGCTCGCCGCTGTCCTGGTGACAACGCTTCCCGGAGTGCCGCTGCTATACACGGGTACCGAGGTGGGTTCCTCCGAGCCGCGTGATATCTTCGAAAAGATTCCTGTGAAATTCGAGGAGGACATCCATGGAATGCGCCCCCATTGGACGGGACTGCTCGCGCTCCGTGCGATGCACAAGCCACTGCAAATCGGATCCATTCGTTTTCTGGATGTCGAGCCGGCACGGAGTGCCCTGGCTTATGAACGCGCCGCCCATGGCAAGCGGGTTCTGGTCGTGCTGAATTTTGCCACGGAAGAGTCGGAAGTCACGCTGGATCACGATATGATGCCAACGGAAACGTTGACCCTCGCACCCCACGGTTGGGCCATCTTCGCGGAGTAGACTTCAGGCGGAAGTTATACCTGCCAACCGTCCTCGGGAAGCGTCAGTGAAAGGGAGGCGGTTGCATTCACGCCGGGGCTGCTGTGATGCCCTGCGCGATGGAGGTGCCACCCCAACCCGGCGATCATGGCGGCATTGTCGGTGCAGAATTCCGGTTCGGGAAGGGCAATGGCGGTCCCGCGAAGGCGCTTGTGAAGCGCCTGGCGCAATCCGCGGTTACAGGCCACCCCACCAACGACGGCGAGGCGCTTGAGGCCGTGTTCCTTGAGGGCGCGGCGTGCCTTTCCAACAAGAACGTCTATACATGCTGCCTGGAACCCGGCGCAAAGGTCCGCGATGACAACATCGTCTCCGGCAATGGCTTCGCGACCGCCAAGTTTTTCGACCTCACGGGCAAAGGCGGTCTTCAGGCCGGAAAAGGAAAAGTCAAAACCGGCACGATGAAGCATCGGACGGGGAAGCTGGAATCTTTCCGGGTCACCGATCGCCGCCAGTTTGTCCACCACGGGACCTCCCGGATATTCCAGGCCGATGAGCTTGGCTATTTTGTCATACGCCTCGCCAACGGCATCATCGAGGGTTTCCCCAAGGACAGTGATCGACAGGGGTGATTCCACCAGGGCAATGCTCGAATGGCCACCGCTGACCGCCATGCCGATATACGGTTCGTCTGGGGTCGCCTCGTCGACGCTCGTGCCCCAGGCATCCGTTTCCCGGCCAATGTGGGGGGAATAAAGGTGACCCGCCACATGCTGCACCGAGACCAGGGGAATGCCCCGGGCGACGGAGACACCCTTGGCGAATTCCATCCCCACCAACAGGGAACCAACAAGACCCGGCCCACGGGTTACCGCGATGGCTTCAATGTCGTGCAGGGTCGCCCCGGCATCCTCCAGCGCGCCGTCCACAATGGCGACGATCTGCTCCAGATGGGCACGGCTGGCAATTTCGGGAACAACCCCGCCCCAGCGCTGGTGCATGGGTACCTGGGAGGCGATGCGGTTTGAGAGCACCCGCCTTCCGGAAGCAATTACGGCAGCAGCGGTTTCATCGCAGGACGATTCAATGCCGAGCACCAAGTGGTTGCTTGCCATCTTTCGTTACTGGCCCCTGCGATTTTGGCGGATGTAATCGGTAATATTTCCCCGGGCACTTTGAAGGTGAATCCGGGCATCGGCGTACCGCCCCTGATGGATGGCCGGTTCGGCTTCCTTCTTCAGGTTGTACAGGGCGGTCTTGATGAATTCGCGGCGATTGGTCACACCACCGCGAACGAAGACCTTCGGCGAGCGATCCATGTCCTCGGCGCGGGAGTACTTCATTTCAATGCGGCTGATTTCCGTGCGCCGCCAAAGGTGAAAGACTTCCATGCGGGGAAGGGAATGGCGCAGGCGAAGGGGCGGATCGAAGAGGAACTGCTGACGTTCCTGGCCCGACTCGTCATAAACCCAAAGGCCGTGAAGATAGACATCGCCCCGATCGACGGCGAGGCTCAGTGCGCTGATATTCCTCACGGGGGCGTCGAAATGCAGGGAATCGCGGTCGGCGGTATCCCCGGGGTCCGCAACCCGTGTTTCCCCAAGGCGCATCCATTCATAATGGGCCAGGGAAGTGTGAAGATCGTCGCGGAAATTCAGATAACTGTATAGCACATCAATCATGCGGATGAGCGATGCGGAGGGCACCGAATCCAGGGGGCCATCCTCCGAGTTGGTGTTGGGAAGGGTGTTGACCATCGTGTCGATCAACTGAAGGCACTCGTTGAGGCTAAGGGGGGGGCGGAAGGAGAGCGGCTGGACCTCGGGGGTTGCTTCTTCAAGGTCGCTGTCATCCTGCCCCTCGATGGTTGGCAGCGTTGCCACCGCCGACGCGATGGGGCGCTCCTCTTTGGGGGGATCACTGGTGGTCACCATGGCCGTTTCCACGGCATTGGGGGAAGTTTCCTCTTCCTCCTCAACGGCAACCTCGGCGGTTTCCTCCCCGGTGTCCTCGCCCGGAAGGAGGGTTGGTGTGGCGACTACAAGACCGAGCACCATTGCCAACGCCAACAGGCGCCATCCGGCCAGACCGAATTGGAAGCTCCTTCTCATTGCATTCTCACCATCGGGTCCGCATTCGCGAAGCGGACGATCCTTCTCAAATAAAAGTCTAGTCACCGAGGCCCGGAACGGCAACCGGATTGCAACACCCATTAAAAAAATCACATTCCTTATTCGCCCATTCCCGGGATGAGCGGCACCGGGTTTATGTCCTGACGGACGCGACGAAGGAGCTCCAGCGCCTGCATCACAGACAATTTTCGCACGAAATCACGGTCTCCCGGAAACCGGCGCCGCAGGGTCGTCACCCCCTTCGCACCCGCCACCGCAAACCAGACCAGGCCCACCGGCTTCTCCTCCGTGCCGCCACCGGGACCAGCCACCCCGGTCACCGCAATGGCCCAGGTTGCCCCCGATTGTTCCCGGGCACCGAGGGCCATCGCCGCAGCAACCTCGCCACTGACCGCACCGTGCACATCAATCAATGCCCCGCCGACACCCAACTCGCGGA
>JAFIGB010000132.1 GCA_020831705.1 Candidatus Sumerlaeia bacterium
CGCCAGCGTCTTCGTCAGCGAGGAGTTGACCGGCCCGACGATTACCCTGGTGAACCCCGCCCCTGATGGCAGTACCACCCTCAGTAATCCCGGGGAGTTCACCATTGCCGGTTCCGTCGACATGGAGACGCCGTTCCTTCAGGCATTCATCGACCTTGGCGAACGTGATTTTCTGGTCGGCCAGTTGACTGGCCTTCCCAGTGGGGAGTTTGAACTGACACGTTCCACGGGAAGTTACGCACGTACAGACACCATTGGCGTCGGAAGCCTTCCCATCGTTGGAGGGACGCTTCCCGTTCGCGTGATCGCAAGCACTGGCCCCAACGGTTCAGGGATCGTCTCGGAGGTGAGCACGACCGTCACCATCGAGGATGTTCCGACGTTGCCCATCCTTCCCGGTTTGTTCGTTGACGGTAATGCCACGGATATACTCGGTGCGGCACCGACTCTTGCCGTTTCGGATGCCAGCGGTCCGAATCCCGGAAGTGACACGGCGGACTTTGGTGCCGATGGCACGCTGACGGAACTTCGCGCCGTGATCCGTGACGAGACGCTATACGTTGTCATTCGCGGGGATATGTTCGGTCCCGACAATGACAACTTCGCCAATGGTTCCTTCCTCCTGGTGGACGTGAATGCCGGTTCCGGCGAGGGGGCGACGAACATCGCCGCCGATCTGGATGATTTCTCGGATGGTCTGCGCAGCGACATCAGCGCGATGAACTTTGTCCTTTCCGGGGACCTTGTGGCCAGTGGCCATGGGATTGACCTCGTCGTGGGTTTTGCCCAGCCGGGGATTGCCTTTGGATATACAATGGGATCAGACGGGCTTCCCGGCAGCTTCGACAACTTCGAATTCCAGCAAAACATTGTCGCCGCTTATGACTCCTCGGTATCAGGTGTTCCCGGTGCCGCGGGGACGACCTACGCCGCCCCCAACGCGTTGGAGATCGCGATTCCACTCGCGGTGATGGGGAACCCCGACCCGCGGAATATCCGCCTCGCCGCGGTCACCGCCAGCAACGCCGAAGTTGGCGGCTTCCCAAGCCCAAACACCCTCCCTGAAAACAGCAGCAATGATTTCACGCCGACCCAGGTCATCGAGGAAATGGCCGCCCTTCCCTTCAGTGAATCGGGCGTGGTCATCAACGAGATCTCCGTTGGCGAGGTCGATCGTCTGGAGTTGTTCAACCCGGATCCGGCACCGGTGGCCCTGGGCGGATGGCTCCTCCGTATATACGACTCGGCTGGCATCCGGGCGGACTTCGTCATTCCCGATGGGGTCACGATTCCCGCTGACGGCTTCCTTGTTTTTGCCGAATGGGATGTGGACCAGATTCCCACCTCCATCGAAGCCGATCTATACACCGGATTCAACATCCCCTGGCATCCGACCCGCGGGGGTGCCATCGCCCTGATCGACCATGCCGGAATTGGCCGGGATTATGTCGCCTGGCGTAATCAGGATGGCGAAAGTTCCACGGTTACGGGTGTGATTCCCCCGGGAACCACTTTCACCGGCCAGCTTGATTCCCCCCGTCACCCCAGCGCCCACACCCTCGCCCGTGATGGCCAGGGAACCGATACGGACACGGCGGATGACTGGACCAACACCAGTGGCGTGGACTCCGACGGCCCCACCTTTGGCGCGCCGAACATTGGCGGGACACTTCCCCAGCGTGACCAGTGGATGATCTACTGATCCACCTGCTGAATGACATGCCATAAAAAATCCCCGGTCGCCATGTTTGGGACCGGGGATTTTTGATACGATTGATCGTCGAAGGGATCAGTGAAGAATCCGCTTGGCGAAGCAGAAGGTGCGGTCCCGGCGTTCGCTGTAATTCTCGTGCTCGGGGTTGATGCTTGTATATTTCACCGAACCGGATGCCTCGAAGTAGACTCCATCACCAACGTATATACCGACGTGGACGATGCGCCCCGTGTTGCCGAGGAAGAACATGAGGTCGCCCTTCTGCAAACCCTCGCGATACCAACGGGTGGCGGACATTTCACCCACGAAGGCCTGCTGATAGGAATCGCGGGGGAGATTCACGCCCTGGCTGAGGAACATCGTCTGCATCAGGCCGGAGCAGTCGATGCCATCGCGGGATTTCCCGCCCCAGGCATAATCCGTCCCGAGCAGCTTCTTGCCCACTTCCATGGCGGCAAGGACCACTTCACTTGGACCTTCCGGGCGAAGAATCACCTGGTCGATGGAAACCTGGGCGTCCTCCCGGCCGGGAACGGCCACGGTAATCGAATCCTCGCCCCGGCTGGTCACGGTGAGGCGTGCCCCCGTGGGCAGATAGAAGTCCTCGTCCTGGTCGATGGAAGCGAGAAGGAGGGCCTTGTCCCCAGAGCGCCAGTCTGAGAAGCCGGCAGTATCGACCCGTTTTAGCTCGGCGCCATTGATATATCCAACATACCCCTCGGCGGTGTGACAAAGGAAGTAGCCATTGGAGGCCTCGCGGAGGAGATATACAGGATCGCCAAGGAGGGCCTGTGTGACGCGCTCGCGGGGGGTGTCCGGGCTGGAGTAAGCCCAGGCGTGGGGGGTCGTGACGATGGCGAACTTTTTCTCGCCCAGTGCCTTGGAGGGGAGCACCTCCACCTGGTTGTCGACCTTTTCGAACCCGAGATAATGGAAAAGGCGATCCACTGCGTAATGGCTTTCGGAAAAGTTGACGTATCCGGTCAGGCGGATCGTGCCATCCTCCAGGGCCTCGGCGTTGACATCAGCGGCGAAGATGCGCGGGTCGCTGAGGAATTCGCGCTTGAAAAGGTTGGTGTAAACGGAAAGGCGGGTGGGATCGCCCTTAAGGCTCGGCTCCACCGTGGCGATGGCGTTTTCAAAAGCCCGTTGTTCCCGGGAACGGCCATCCTGGGAGCCCATGGCGACGCCGCGTCGGATTTCTGTGGAGGCTGCACCCTCGTCCTCGGGGGAGACGTATTCACTCATGTCGGTGGAATTCCTTGTCGGGTTGGATGATTGCTGGGCCAATGCGGGCATCCCCAGCGAAAGGACCAGCAGGAGCATTCCTGCTCCCGTCATGGAACTTTGAAGTCTTCTCATTTTCATGGTTGGATCCCTCCTCACGGAACCGTCATCGATTCTGCACGGTTACCGGGGGGCTGGGCAAAGGAATTTCCGGAAAATCAGGGGAGGTAAAAAACGATCCCGCGGTCGACAGGTGTGCCGACCGCGGGACGCTGGTTGTTGTCCGTCACCCTCTCAGGTGAAGGTCTTTCAGCAGGAGGAGCAGCAGAACTCCACCTTGGCTTCCTCTTCGCAGCAGCTGCAATTCACGCCCTCGCAGCACTCATCAGCGCAGCAGGCCTTGTCACAGCAGGCAGCAGCATCACCGCAGCAGCTGCATGCGGCACCATCGCAGCAACCATTCGCGCAGCAGGCCTTGTCGCAGCATGTGGCATCGGTGCAGCACGCGCAGTCGCAATCAACACAGGCGCCATCGGGGCAGCAGTCACACACGCAGACAGCAGCTGCAGGTGCGGCCTGGTTGGCGTTCAATTGGCTGGCAAGAACGGGTACGAGCAAAAGCCCGAAGACGGCCACGAGGGCCAGGGAAAGTTTGGTCAACTTGGACATGGTAAATTCTCCATTGGGTCAGGTGTTCAGGGTCGAAAATTCACATCAGGAATCCATCGTGAATCTCAACGCAGAAGCACGCACCAATGGAGGTAAAGGCGTGAGGAGGAAGCGGGGGAGATATTGGCAAGATCTCTTGGGGATCCGCGGGGTGCCGTCGTGATGAACAGGGATGGGGAGGGAAGAAGCCCCATTACTGAAATGGCGGGGAGAAGCGGCGCTTCAATGGCCTCGAATTCAACCTGCCCACGGGCGGTGGAAACCACGGCCTCGGCATCGAAGCCCACATCGATGAAGCAGCACTTGCTGTTGGGATCCGACTGATGAACGGGGCATGGGGAGGTGCCCTCGACCGGGGCGCAGCAACCAGGGGCTTCCGCTTCAGCAATGTCGCAATTTCCTGCTCCATCACAGGCAACCAACCGGAACGGAAGGCTCAACACCATCGCCAAAAGCAGCGTCAGTGCGAAGGTGGAGCGGGTTGTGCGCTTGCTGAACATCATCGTCAGAACCTTCCTTGCCGAAATGACTTAACGATGAAGAGGGGGCGATGCAAGGAGAAATGGACAATCTTGTCCTGATAATACTTTATCACCTGGCGAAAGGGGTCAATACGCCATCCAGCAATCAGTCCCGCTGGTGGTGACCTCGATTTCGAAGTAGTCAATGAGGGCCTTCGCCATGGCAACCCCGACATCCCGGTGTTGGACGGGTGTCATCCAGTCACTGCTGTTTGGCCCGAAGTTTTGCCGGTTGTAGGCCCCCTCGAAGGTAAACGCCAACACCCCGTATTGAATACGCTGGCGGTGGTAGGCGAGGAGCTGGCTGGTGCTGGTGCTTGCGCCCTGAGTGGGATTGAAATGGGGGGCATGGTCATTGACGAAGGCAAGAAATGCCCTTGAATGATTGTGGTAATTGGGTGGGTCGAAATAGAGGGGTGGTTCCTGATTGGCCGCGGCATGGAAGGCAAAATGAGGGTTCGCGCCGGAGGTGCTGTGCATGTCGAGGAAGATATCGTAGGGCTTTCCGTCGGCCACCCACTGGTCAATGGCCCCCTGAATGGCGACCACTTCGGGGGAGGTGTTATTGTTGGCGGTTCCATTCCACACGCGATTGAGGTTTATGCCCGCGGCGTTGTTGCGGTAATTCCCAATGATGACACCGTCGGGATTGGCCATGGGCACCACATTGATGACAGCGTTTTGCCGAAGCGCCACCGCCTCTGGATTGTTGGACAGGAGGAAGTCCATGAAGGCCTCGGTGGAGAAGGAAGCGGTGACTTCCGCTGCATGGAGGCGGCAGATGACCCAGAAGCCCAACTTGTCATTGTCATTCCCGGCGGATTCATCGGTAACGCGGAAGAGATCGATGTCCCGCCCCTGAACGCTTTGACCAAGGGTGGTGCGGGTGACATCGGGGTGGGGTTCCCACGCGTCCATTTTCTCCTCGGCCATCGTCACGGTGTAGGGATGATGGAAGGCGATTCGTTCGCTGTTTTCAATGAAGGTGTGGCTGAATGTGTAGACATTGGAGGAATGGGAGGTGGACCCGCCGACATGATCCCATGTCAAGCCACCGTCGGTGGAAAAGATGGGCCGTGCTGTATTCCAGTGGCCGGTGACGTTGTGGGTGTTGGTATTGAGCAGTCGGAAGGTGATCGTTTGGCCGGCAGCACCGTTGACCTCGAAGTAAAACCACTGACGGTCGGTGGAATTGGCATCCGGCTCCAGCTGGAAGGAATAAATTCCCGGCGAGACCTGGGTAAAGTTGGTGCCATTTCCAGACTCGAAGGATGAATCGAAAGTGACTTGGGCCGTCAGGACGGATGTGGCAGTCAGGGCGGCAACAGTGGCCGGGAGCCATAATTTTTTGCAGGGCATTTCGGGAACCTCCCCCAAGGATTGGTAAGACCTACGTTGCCGGTCACGTCAGGGCGAGGAAAATCACGCCCCGGTGACGAATTGCTTCACCTGAAGGAGACCGTACTTTGTATAGTTGTAAAGTTCCTTCGGCGAGCCAGCCTGACGCAGGGTACGCGCGATGAACTTCGGCCTCATGTAGAACTGGCGCAGGCACTTCGTGCGCAGGTCGGCCAGTTCCTCCATGGTAAGGTGCTTGGTGGGCATGGCCGGGAGGCCATACGCCTCGCGGG
>JAFIGB010000149.1 GCA_020831705.1 Candidatus Sumerlaeia bacterium
CGGTAGATTGTCACCGCACGGCCCGAAAGTTCCACCCGGTCTCCCACGCAGGCCACTTCAACAATCCCCCCGCGACCTGAAGCCTGAAAGCCGACCATCCGATCGCGGCCCAGACGTTTTTTCCAGTAGGGGGCAAGGACGCAGTGGGCCGAACCGGTGACGGGATCCTCCGGGACACCGAGGCGCGGCGCAAAAAATCGCGACAAAAAATCGTAATCACCACGGCCTTCACAGGTGACGATCATGGCCTGGGTGTTTGCCTCGGCAACGATGGGGCTCGAGGGGTCGAGGCAGCGCAGGCTTTCCTCCGAATCCACCTCCATCAGCACCCACTTGCCCGCACGCATGACCATGACGGGGCGGGACTTGTTGGGGAGGAGCAACCCCGAGGGAACCGTTGTAATGGAACTCGGGATGGCCGGGAAGTCCAGCGTCAACCGGTCATCGCCGGTGTGGGGTCCGCAGGTCAGGTCGCCACTTCGAGTGGAAAAGACGATCCGCGTATCGGGTTCGACAATTCCCTCCGTGTAGAGCACATGGGCGCTTGCCAGGGTGGCGTGGCCGCACAAGTCCACCTCCACGGTGGGGGTGAACCAGCGAAGGGAGAATCGCCCGGCTCCTTCCTCCGGGACGACGAAGGCCGTCTCGGAAAGGTTCATTTCCGCCGCGATTTTCCCCATCCAGTCGACAGGCAGCGACTTCGGCGACAAAACTACAGCCGCAGGATTGCCGCTGAAGACATCGCGGGCGACAAACGCATTCACATGGAAAATATTCATCTTCTCTTTGACCTTTCCGGCTTGCAATGGTGCCCTCCGGCCCCTTCCATGGTTGGAACATCATCCGGGGTGGCAACGCAATGCGGCTTCAACTGTATCGACTGGTTTTTCTTGTTTTATGCATCACCTTCCATGGGCCCCTTCTCATGGCAGCACCGTCCTTTTCCGGGGTGGAGGAGGCCCTTCCCGCTCCCGGGGCGGTTTACCTGCGCTGGAACGCAGCCAGCGGCGCCCAGGGGACGGTCACCTACAACGTCTATACAGGAAACGGCAACAACGCCGTGGACTACTCAACACCGGTGGCAAGCGTGAAAAGCCCGGACTGGGTTCTGACGGACCTTCGCCCCGGGACCCCGGTCACTGTCGCCGTCCGCGCCGCCGACTCAAGGGGCGAGGATCGCAATACCAAGACAATCCGGGTCGTTCCCACCAATGCCTTCCCCGAGGCCGAATGGCGGGCCTCCTGGGTGACACGGTTCGAGTGGGCCAGTGGCAGCCGCGATCAGATTGAACAGCGCCTCAGCACGATCTTCTCAACCCTTTCCGATGCAGGGCTGAACGCCGTTGTCTTTCAGGTTCGGGGCCAGGGGGACACGCTGTATCCCTCGCCAAGGGAGCCGTGGTCGCCGATGCTCAGTGAAACCGCCCGGAGCTTCGACCCGGTGAAGTTCGCCATTGATCGGGCGCGGGAAAACAACGTGGAATTCCATGCGTGGATGAATCTGTCGACGATCTGGCAAAGCGGCCCCAAGAACCCGCCCGGGGATCGCAACCATCCGTTTTTTCGCATGGCGGATGCATCGAGCCCCCGCACCAGCCAGGGCCTTGTTCATGACCGGCAGGGCAAACCTGTCCAATGGGGCAAGGATGGTTATGTCTGGCTGACCCACGGTAATCCCCGCGTCAATACATACCTTCGCCAGCAGGTACGCTACTTCCTGGACACATACGAGGTGCAGGGCCTTCACTGGGATGACCGGACGGGGAACCCCAACGGAGTCAGCCGCGACCCTGTTTCCGTCGCCCGCTTCAACGGCATGGGGAATCCCATGCGCATGGAGGACTTCGAGGCGTGGCAACTTGACCAGCTGACGCGCTTCCTCTCCGACGTCTATACAATGGCAAAGGCGAAGAATCCGCGTCTCCTCATCAGCGCCTCCCCCTTCGGCATTGCGGACCGCACACGCATCCCCGGGTACAACCGTTACAGCGACTGCAAACAATTCGGCGTCGAACCGGAACGGTGGCTGCACCTTGGGGTGCTGGACGTGCTGATGCCGCAGATATACTGGGCGATGCCCGATCCCGGCCCCCATTACGGCACGCTTGTTCGCGACTGGGTGGCACACAACCGTTCCGGAAGGCCGATCTGGCCCGGTTCCAACCTGCGCGAGTTCGGCAGCGCCCAGCCGCTGGACCCGGTGCAGGTCCGCTACGTTGCCCTTTCACGGGCGCTTGGTCTCAATGGGAACCAGTTTTATAGCTGGTCCGCCGCCCGCCCCGAACAATGGCGCGCCGCCGGGCCGAAAATGTACCCACGCCCGGCCAAGGTACCGGTGCCCGACCACATGCGCCCCGGACAGACCGGGCAGGTGATGGGAACGGTGACGGACCGGGAGGGAAAGCCCGTGGTGGATTGCTGGATTCGCATCGACGGGCGCAATTACACCTACCTGAGTTGCGCCGACGGATTCTACGGAATTCCCAATCTGCGCCCCGGGGAGTACAAGGTGCAATTCGCCCGCACCCGTGGCAATGTCGTCACCCGCCCGGTCACCGTCGTGGCCGACCGCACCGTGACGCTGGACATCAGCGTCGACTAGACAACCTTTGTATAGACAGGATTACCGGTTGCCGAGGATCCGTGCGGCGTCCAGCGCTCCGTAGGTGAAAATGGCGTCCGCCCCGGCACGGTGCAGCGACGTCAATGACTCCATCAGGCACGCCTCATAGTTGAGCCACCCATTGGCGGAAGCCGCCTTGAGCATGGCAAATTCACCGCTCACATGATACGCAGCGACGGGCAGGGCCGTTGCTTCACGGACCAACCGGACAACATCCAGGTAGGGAAGCCCCGGCTTGACCATCACCCAGTCGGCCCCCTCCTCCTCGTCGAGGAGCACTTCACGGATCGCCTCGCGAACATTCCGGGGATCCATCTGGTAGGTCTTCTTGTCCCCCGCCTTGGGGGCGGAATCGAGGGCATCACGGAAGGGGCCGTAAAACGCCGAGGCGTACTTCACACAATAACTGCATATCGCCGTGTTTGTATGGCCCGCCTTGTCGAGGGCGTCGCGGATGGCACCCACCCGACCGTCCATCATGTCGGAGGGGGCAACCATGTCGGCGCCGGCCTGCGCCTGGGCGACGGCCATGTTCGCAAGGATGGGCAGGGTTTCATCATTGAGTATTTCACCGTCACGCCAGATGCCATCATGGCCGTCGCTGGAGTAGGGATCGAGGGCGACGTCGGTGATGATCATCAACTCGGGAACGGCAGCCTTGATCGACCGGATACAACGCTGAAGCAGCCCCTCCGGATTGAGGCTTTCCTTCCCCCGGGGATCCTTCAACGACTCGGGAAGGGCGGGAAAAAGCGCAACCCCGGAGACACCCAGCAGGTGCGCCTTTTCCGCATCGCGCACGGCCTCGTCAATGCTCAGGCGCTCAATACCCGGCAGCGAGGCAATGGGATCACGGACGCCATCCCCCTCGCGAATAAAGAGTGGATAGACAAGGTTGGACGCCTTCAGGGTCGTCTCCGCAACCACGGATCGCATGGAGTTGGAGGCACGATTACGTCGCGGTCGAATTCTCATCACTTGCTCCTGGAGGGTAATAGATCTGTACTTCTATCCAGCCGCCGGGGGGGAATCAGACCGCCTCGGCGACGCGCGCACCCATGAGCTGGACTTCCAGCCGGGCGCTTCCATTGAAGACATTTTCCGACGGGCGAACAAGCACGTCCACCAACCCCGCATCGAAGATATCCTTCTGCCGTCCCATGGAAAAACCAATTCCATCGAAGTCCTTCCCCTCACCATGGAGGGCCACCTTGAGATGGTCCTGATTCTTCCCAACGAGGCGGGCGGGCTGGCGGCAACGCACGTTCCGCATGAGGAACACCGGTTCGGGATTCCCCTCGCCAAAGGGCTGAAGCTTCTGGAGGTCGTCGTAAAGTTCCCAGCAAAGGTCACGGGGGGAAAGCTCCGCATCCACGTTCACATTGATAACCCGTGGACCGGTCCCAAGGATGCCGCCTGCATGTTCGTTGAGCGCCCCGCGAAAGTCGGGAAGGGCATCCACGTATAGACGCAACCCCGCCGCGCTCGCATGGCCACCAAATCCAATGAGGGGTTCCCGGCAGGGGGCCAGGGCGCCATGAAGGTCGAAGTCATCAATGGAGCGGGCACTTCGCCGGGCGACGCCATCCTCGATGGCCAGCACGATGGAGGGCATCTGGTAGCGCTCGACCAAACGCGACGCCACGATCCCCACCACGCCAAGGTGCCACCCCTCGCCACCGACAACCAGGGCATGGGTGGGGCTGGAGGAGGTGAGGGTGTCGGCCTCCTGAACCGACTCGCCAAGGATATCATCCTCGATGCGGCGGCGTTCGACATTGAGATTTTCCAGTTCCTTCGCCAGTTGGGCGGCGCGGCGAAGATCCTTCGTCAGGAGAAGTTCGAGGGCAATTTCCGCCGAATCCGTCCGCCCAGCAGCATTCAGCCGGGGACCAAGGCCAAAACTCACCAGATCGGGCGTTGCCGTGCGGGGGGTGAGACGGGCTGCATCCATCAACGCCCGAATTCCCGGTCGGGGGGATTTCATGATCGCCGGAAGCCCGAAATGGGCAAGCACCCGGTTTTCCCCCGTGAGGGGAACCACATCGGCAATGGTTCCAAGGGCAACGAGGTCCAACTGGGCACGGAGGAATTCCTTGCATTCCACCTCGGGACGACCGCTTTCCCGCAACAGGGCATGGGCAAATTTGAAAACAACCCCCACACCGCAAAGCCGCCCCCACGGATATTCAACATCGGGGCGATTGGGGTTGATGAGCGCCACCGCGTCGGGGAGTTCCATGCCGGCCTTGTGATGATCGGTAACGACCACGTCAATTCCCAGTTCCCGCGCCCGCCGGATGGGTTCAACGGCCGTGATCCCCGTGTCGACGGTGACAATCAGGTCGCATCCCTCCTGGGCAATGTCCTCCACCCGCTGGACAGACATGCCGTAGCCATCCTTGACCCGGTGGGGAATGAAATGGCGCGGCGTGACACCAAGAAACCGCAGAACGGAAATCATCAGGGCCGTGGAGGTCACCCCGTCCACATCGTAGTCACCGTATATCCAGATCTTCTCCCCGTCCCTGATCGCCCGGGCAACCCGCTCGATCCCCTTGCCCATGTCCATCAATTCCGAGGGAGGCCGCAATTGCCGCAGGGCAGGGGTGATGAATCCATCCAGGTCGGGACGGCCATCGTCCCATCCCCTTGACTGAAGAACACGGGCAACGATGGGGTGCAGCTTCAGCGACCGGGCCAACGTGGCAGCGCGGCCTTCCTGATACGTTGCCACCCGCCAATGTGTTTTCACATCGCCCGAATTCGCCATTTCGTGAACAAGCCCCCAAGCCAAATCTACACAGACGCTACCGACGGACACCCGAGGTCGTCAACCATGGCGAATGGTGAAAAAATCGTGAATTTTTAGCCGATCAAGGATCGTCTTAACGTCCGCGAAGAAGCCGAAGGAGCTTGCTACCGAAGGAGACGCCCGGATCGGAGGGAGGGGGCGTTTTCGCATCCGGCGATTTTGGCCGTGGCGGCGCCTGCTCCTCCTCCCGCCACTGAAGAGCCAGTCGCTTGATGGAGGTCTTTTCGGGAGCCGCCTCGCCGGCACGCTTCAGCACGGCGATGGCCTCGGGACCGCGATCCATTTCCTTGAGCAGCAAGGCCAGGCGCACCAGTCGCCCGGCATCGGAGGGAACAAGGGTAATGCCTTCACGGAGCGATTTTTCCGCACCCGTCGGGTCGAGGGCCCTTTGCTGCAAATCCGCAAGGTGATCCCACTGCTTTGGATCCTTCGCCTCCATTGCGGTCAATACGGACTGATGGCGGGCCGCAAGGGGCCAGTCCTCCACGTTTTCCGCAATACGAACGGCCAGCTTCCTGAATCGTGGCGGAAGGGGGTTCACCCCCTCCAGTACCGCCTCCATCCGCTTCGCCAGCAGGGGCGCCGAATTGGAGCGACCAAGTTTTTTACCTTCCTCCTCCTCCAGTCGAAGCCATTCACGGAACTTGTCCGGGAAGTTAAGAGCGAAACGCTCAAGCTCCAACTGGGCTTCCTGCTCCCCGGAAGGCCCCAACGCCGTTGCCCGTTCAATACAATACTGAGCAGCATCGGTCTGCCCCACGACGCGACGCACCGACGCAAGGCGCAACCACCCCTCCACATCGTCGGGTTGCTCCTCCACCCATGCCGTCACAAGGGCATCCGCCTCGTCCTGTTGCCCGGTTTCCACCAGACATTCCGCCAGATACTTGAGCGTTTCCGTCGAGGTGGTTGCAAGGGTCGAAGCCCGCTGAAAAAGGGGCGTCGCCTCCTTGTAGCGCCGCTTTTCCGCCCAGGCCCGGCCAAGAGCAATGAGCACCCCCGGACGGTCGGGATCCTCCTGAAGGGACCGCAACCAGGCGTTTTCCGCCCGCTCGGAATTTCCCATCGAGTCGTGCAGGTAACCAAGTTCCTCCCACGCCACCGCATCCTCGGGCTGCACCCGGACGGCACGGAGAAGAAAACGCCGGGCATCGTTGACGTGACCCGCCTCCCGCGAAATCTGCGACAAACGGCGAAGCGCCCTGCCACCGTGGCGGGAAAAGGGATCGGCATCGACGGCCCGCTTCAGCAGCTCCACCCCCCGTTCCTTCTCGTCGTGGCTGGCGAGGTAAAAGCCCAGAAGGGAAGTCAGGCCCACGTGATCGGGAACGGTGCGATGGGCCTTTTCCAGGGCGGAGACGGCAAGTTTTTCGTCGCGGTCCCCTGCCTCGAGACAAATCTCGGCCAACAATTCGAGCTCCCCCGCCGCCTCGCGAAAGGTGGGATCAACGTTAAGGGCACTGTTGAAGTAGTGAAAGGCGGTCTCGGGACCGGCAACGCCCCTGTTCCACGCCTGAAGACCCGCCAACCCCAGAAGCTGGCGCTCGAAGGCCTCGGTCGATTTTGTGGGGAACCGGGCGGCAAGACGACCCGTCGACGTCGACCCGACCAATTCCGCCGTCACCGACCCGACCAACCCCACCAGACGGGGGTACATTTCATCGAGCGGCCCGTCCCCATGTTCATGGATCAATTCCACGCCGGACTGCATGTCGATGAGGACAACCTCGGCCCGGGCGGCTGCCCGGTCCCAGAGGAAACTTCCGTGGAGGAGGTGTGTTGGCTCGAATCCCGGCTGGAAGGGGAATGACTGGGCCTGCGTGACCGAGAAGGGGGCATCGGCAAGGAGCCAGCCCTTTCCCTCGCCATTGGGATCATCCGCCATCAGCACCTGAAGACGCGCATCCACCCCGGGAATTTTCGCCAACCGTCGCTGGAAATAACAGGCCAGCCCACGGCAAAGGTCAGCCTGCCGGGGCGACGCCTCGCGGTTGAGAGCAAAGGGGAAAACAGCAACGATGTGGGACGGTTTCAGGTCATGGTCCATGATCGGGGTGACCTCCGGGGTCGATGGTCATCATGGAGCGAAGGGTGTGCCCTTGTCACGAGGAATGGATTCATTCGGTTTGGAGGGACTGGAAGGTGTCCCAGCCCCATGTGGGAGTATACTTATGACACACCCTCAATGATTTACCGCCGGGTGATCAGGGAAGCTTCGTATTGGCGAACGAGGGGCCTCCATTTGTCGCGGCCCATGGCCTCGGCTCGTTCCCATACCTGACGGGCTTCCGCCCGTTTCCCACTCTTCGCCAGGGCGAGGGCGTGCAGTTGCAGGTGAATATCACTTTCTGGATGTTGACGGGCGCCACGGGCCATCTCCTCGAGGAGTTGATCCGGCTCGTCCCAAAGCATGACTCGTGTGAAGTCGTGGTTAATCTGATTCGCCCCCCTACCCGGCTGGCTGCCGATCAGTTGGCGCGCCCGATCCATGTTTCCAAGAAGTGCCTCCACCATGGCGAGGTCGGTATCTCCGGCGGACTCGGTGGGAAAGACCAGGTGGGAGGGGTGAGGATTCCCTTCCTGACGGAGCTCCCGATCAATCCCCTTGAATGTCTGGATCATTGTCCGGGCCTCCTCCCACCTTCCAATGTGTATATAATGAGCGAGGAAAAAACGGCGGATATACGACAGGTAATAGGGGCTTTCGTTTATGTTTTCCCAGACATCGTATAGATCAGGGCGAAGCTCGACACCATCGGCAATCGTGTCCAGACTCTTGAACAGTGCGGCGTAATAGACACCGTACGCAGTATGATGGTCATGGACGTCATTGGCCATCAGGGCCACAATGGCTTCCCGGACCTGGCGTTTGGCGTCGGGGAATGCATCGAAATAGACATCCACAACACCCCATTGGTTTTTGCGCTCGGAGTCTCGGGAAAGGAACCATGCCTCGTCATTGTGAAGGGCGAGCAGGGTTCTCAAAAAAGCAGGATGGTAGTTGGCCACCTCCATAGCGCGGTCACCCAGCGCGACAATCCCCTCGATGGAGCCTCCCCAACGGGGCCGGGTGAAATGAATCAGGCTCCCCCAAATGTCCGAACTCTCGGGGTACTCCTCAATGGCGAGATCGAAGAGACGGTGCATGCGGTGTCTGGTCGCTGAATTATTTCCGTATACAGTAATGAGGCGCCTGACGAAATAGGGCTGGAGTCCGCCCTCCATGAGCCCCCAGGTCAATTGCTCGTCCGCGGCATTCATATAGGCACGGAAGTTTTGCCAGCCTTCCGCGGTCACCGTGTCGGCGAAACCGGACCCGCGATGTATCCAGGCGATGCTTTCGTAAACATAGCCGATCCAAAGGCTATCCTTGGGTGTTTGTGAGGACCGGGCGTACCAATTCTCGAATAATCGCTGGTAGGCCTCCGTTTCGGTCTCCCGTATATTCGAATTCCAGAGCAGGAGGCGGGGAATGCGGGTCAACCCGGGATACCGGGCAAGGAGCCACTCCTCCTCCTCGAGCATTCCCGCATCGTTGCCAGCCATCTCCTCGCGAGATACCCTCGCGAGATATTCGGCCAGGCGCCCATTGGCTGGTGGTTCATCACCAAGCAACGCATCGGCAACATCCCGTCGTCCCAACCCCATCGCCGCCCAGACCCGCTCCATCGTGTATAGATCCCGGTGGTCCGGCAGGTTTTTCAGTTCATCCCACTTGCGATGGTTGAGATTGTCGATGACTTCCTGACGAATGCTGCCATGGAAACTGGGAAGCAGCCCACCGAAGTAGGGCCTGTTCAGGAGCCGTTTCTCCTCGCGGGAAAGCTCAAACACCGGCTGTCCAAGGGCCCAGCGCGAGATCGCCCCGGCCGCCGTGGCATCCTCCCCCACCGGTGCACGCACCGTCCCCTCGTGAACAGTATCCCCGTGGGTAAGTGTCAGTTGGATCACCAACTCGTTACCCTCAATTTCATAATTCCCCGTCAGGATGTGGGTCGGGCGGGTCATTCGCTTCAGACGATCCACGATGACATCCTCGGCAGGATAAGGGAAGTCATACTGCCGGGGATATTGTACTTTAAGTTGGGCAAAGATGACCTCGCGCGGGATCACAGTCATCCGTCGGGCAAGGCTCCGCTGCCACTGGATGATCAGCGTTCTGGCAATGTGGAATCCTTCCTCGGTATATTCCCCCCCACTGGTCAGGGGCATTGCCAGGATACTTGTATCGATGGGAATGGGCTCCACCGCCCACGGCCCGGATTCGGGAATTTCAATGGTTGTCTCAGGTGGTTCGGCCGCACCAGCGATTCCGAACAAGATCCCAAAAATCATCAACAGACAAGCGTGGCGCATCCCACCATCCTCCTGAAAAGACCCCTCGGGGGGAGTTTTATGGGGGAAATTCCAAGTGCGCCGTTGAGTTGTTGCAAGCTGTAAGTGCCGCCATCACCGAAAAAATGACGGACTGGCGGAGAGGATCGGTCATCGTACCCTGAAAATACCGGCAACCCGTTTGATCAGGGAGGGATGATCTTCGAGCACGGGCCGGAACAGATCGCCCCCGTTTTCTCCAAGCCGCTTATGGAGTGCGCGAACCTTGTCGAGGCCGTCACGGGCAAAGGCCCTGGAACCGTCATCGGGAAGCAACCTTGTCACATCTTCTTCGCACGCGAGGGCCTCCCCAATGCGCTGGTGAAAGTCTTCGACCAATTTCCGCCGCCCATCCGTTGTGGTTTTCGCGACGAGATCCACTTCTGTCAGGCCGTGTTGATCCAGTTCATGCTGGGGGAAGTGGATCCTGCCCTCATGGAGATCGTGGGGAAAACTTGCCAGAATGGCCAACAGGGTCACACCTTCGCCAAGACGGGCGCCCAGGGGACGGGCCTCCTCAACGGGAAGGCCAAGGGCGATCAGGCCAAAGTTGATGATCATACCCGCCCGCTTGTGGGCATATTGGCGAAGCTGGGTCATGTCACGATATCGGCGCTGGGAAAGGTCGAGCTGGAATCCGTCGATCAGTTCGGAAAGTTGGGCATTGGTCACACCGGCACCGGCCGCTTCTTCGAGGAGGGCCTGCAGTTCCTTGTCGGTGGGTTTTCCTGAAAGGAGCGCCAGGGTGGATTGCTGCAGGGCGCTTCCTCCAGCGGCGGCGTCCCGTTCAACGCGGGTGGCCAGAAGGGCGAGGACGCGCTTCAGGGCCTCCAGTTTATCACGCTTTGCAGGGGGGAGGGGGCGAAGCGACGGGAGAAGATGTTGGGAAACCTGGGACCAATGGGGCATGGATGGAACTCATGAAACGGCCCGGAGAGAAGTCCGTCCTCCCCGGGCCTGTCGATTGGATTTTCGGCGGGTACTGGGGGTTACTTCGCGGTGGCGTAAAGCTTCCCGACTTCTTCCCAGTTCACCACGCTCCAGAAGGCACTGATGTAATCCGGGCGGCGGTTTTGGTAGTTGAGGTAGTAGGCGTGCTCCCAAACGTCGAGGCCAAGAATCGGTGTCGCCCCGTCGGAGAGGGGGGAATCCTGGTTCGGTGTGGAGGTGACGGCCAGCTTGCCGTCCTTGACAATCAGCCAGGCCCATCCGCTGCCGAAACGGGTGGCTGCGGAGTTGGCGAAATCTTCCTTGAACTTGTCAAAGCTGCCAAAAGTTTTGTCGATGTCAGCGGCAAGATCACCGGAGGGCTTGCCACCACCCTTGGGGGACAAAATTGTCCAGAAAAGGGAGTGATTGGCATGGCCGCCACCGTTGTTGCGCACGGCTCCGCGAATGTTCTCGGGGACATTGGCAAGCTGGGTAACCAGCTCCTCGATGGAAAGGGATTCGAAGGGTGTTCCCTTGATCGCGGCGTTGACCTTGTCGATGTAGGCCTGATGATGCTTGCCATGGTGAATTTCCATGGTTTTGGCATCAATGTGCGGCTCGAGGGCATCTTTGGCGTAGGGAATGGGAGGAAGGGTATAAGCCATGTGGGTGAAACTCCTTC
>JAFIGB010000151.1 GCA_020831705.1 Candidatus Sumerlaeia bacterium
CGGTAGATCACGTTGGGGTCGATGACGGGGCGGCCCATGATTTCCTCGAGGAGTCCCTGGCTATACGTCGGTTTTACCGATGCCGTTGAGGCGGTGCCGTATTGTCCGAGGTTGCTGGCGAAGATCCCCGCCGCACTGAAGGGGAGGAAGTCCTCGTAGCGCAGGCCCTCGGCACGGGCATGGCCTGCGTCTACCAGTTTCCAAATATCCGTGGTGTCGATGGATCCTGCGGCGGCGCGGCCCTTGGCGGTGGCGGTGAAACGACCGAAGACAAGCCCCTGGCGGAGAAGTTCGGGGAGGGTTTTGGGAAAGGGTGCGAATGCCTCGGCCTGGGCGGACTGATAGGCATCAAAGTCCCGCTTGATGAGGCCGGGATCCTCGTTGCGGTAGGCTTCCGCCTTCGCCAGGCAATCGTCGTAGAGGGTACGCCCCGTGGGGGTGGTGGCGTAGAAGCGCTGTTCGATCTCGCCGAAGCGGGCGGTGTGCTTGGTGTCGATGGTGGTGCCATCTTCGTTGTGAAAGGTGACCGGTTCGGTGAGGGCCTTGTAGGCATCCTGGCGCAGGAGGACGGGGACCTCGACGGGGGGGCCTTCGGTGAAATCCTTGAATCCGGAATGATTGAAGTTGCCGAGCTGGAGGTCCTTCCCGGCGAGGCGTTCGACGAGGGCCTCCATAGCTTTGGAGATTTCCGCATTGCTGATTTCGCAGGGCGTGAAGGCCGCAATTTCCTCGTTGGAAAGGTGGCGAAAATGGAGGCGCATGTAGTCGCGGTCGGCAACGCGGCGCAGCCAGTTGAGGGCGTGGGTCGCGCGGGCGCGGAAGGTGTCGGCTTCCATTTCCCCCAGGCAATATTTCATGGCGGCTGTATAGAGATCCATACAGAAGGTGTTGGGCGTCAGGTGGTTGAGGTGGTGGCTTTGGAAGCAGGCAATATCGGCGGCGATTCTGAAACCCGACTTTGAGAGTTCCTCGTAGAGGGCATGGCCGTGGCCCTTGCCAGTCCACCGGAAGATGCGCGTGGTTCCCTCGCGGATGAGTTCCTCGCACTCGATTTCATTGAGCCCCCCTTCGGCTTCGTTTTTGAGGATCAATTCCTTCGCGCGGTCGGAGAAAATCTGGCGACGGGCCAGAAGCTCCTCCACCCGGGCAGCGACCTCGGGGGAGAAGTAGTCGATCATGAGGAGGGAGCAGAATACACGGTGCTCGGGGTTGACCGGGGAGCGAAAGGCCGTCGCGATGATGGGCTGGCTTTTTCCGCCAAGACAGGTCATGTCGTAAAAGTTGTGGGGAAGCATCCCGAAGGCATCAAAGAATCCCGCCACCCAGCGGTACTCCTCGCGGGTGCCAATGCGGATGGCTCCGTGGCGCTCGCCGCTCGTCTTGTCGAGCTGCTCCTCGGTGAGGTTGAATCCACGGTGCTTGATGGCGAGAAGTTCACAGACCGCCTGGTTGACAACCTTGTTCACAAGGAGGGACTTGTCGTAGAGGGGAACCTCGCGTCCGAACATGGTGGAGAGCTCGGCAAAGAGACGGTGCTGCATCCTGATCTTGTCGGCGAGGGGCTGTGACGTCGTCGTGGACATGACTTTTATCTCCGCGCATCGTGAGGGAGGGTGGTCCGGATCCGGGCAATGCCCTTCCGAAACATAAGAGAAAAACCCTGCCGCCACCCCTTCCCCGATGCAACCGTTTCCCTTGGAGGGCATTGGCCGGCGGGGCTCGGAACCGCTCCCCCGCCGGTGTCGGAGAAGCCCCATCCCGTGACCCGTTTGCCACGAAAGGACACCCCTTCCCGCCACCAGGATGGGGCATCCCATTCCCCGGGAATAACCGACCCGGCGACTCCGAATTTGGCGCTATATCCGGTCATTTCCAGATCCGGCGGGATGTTCGGCATGTCCCGGTTGGCGGGGGCTTCCGACCATCCTTCGGGCTCCACGAAGGTGAATCTTCGGCGCCTTCGTGGAGGCCCGCCAGGTTTCCCGACACGCAACAGATACCCGTGATTTATCTTAAATTTTGTGAGTCTGTCATCGCTGGAAGAGGCTGGCCTGATACCACCTACCGGGACGACCGGCGCTCCTCCTCCCAGATGGTTGCCCACCAACCGAGGAGCAGCATGGCCAGGATTGCCGGAAACTGGTTCCAGCGGGGCAGGTCGTATAGATGGAGGTAAAAGAGCACGACCATGAACGTCCCCATGAGGAGAATGGCCAGGCCATAGGCTCCCTTAAGGAGCAGGACACGGCGCTTGGGGTCCATCACCCCCCAAACAAAGAGAATCCCAATGACAACCTCCACGATGCCAATGACGACCTGGGAAAGAACGGCCAGGACCGGGGCGACCGCTGCCTCCTCACCAAAAACATAAACCATCATGGGGAGAAACTGTTCATGGTAGCGATCCTTGACGAGCGCGGGAACCCATGAGCCCACTCCAGCGATGAGAAAAAACACACCCAACACAAGAGCCAGAATGATTGTTGGGCTTGGGATATATTTGAAATTCACTCCACAACCTTTACTGATGAATAGATGGGCGTTACCAGACTTGGGATTATTGGGTCATCCAACCATCGTTGCCATCCTCGGTATAGAGAAGGTGGCGCGCACGAACCTCCATGAAGGCCTCGAGGTTTTCCTCCCACTCCTGAACGATGGTATCAACGTCCTCGGTCAGGATGCGCGTGTGCAGGTCCTCCACACCCATCAGGCGGGAGGAGAAACTTTGCACCGTGGTTTCCTCGGGGTATAGCTCCAGAACGGTCTTCAGCGCATGAAGTCCCGTTTCGACGGGCCGGAAGGCATCGGCGTCGGTAACATGGAGTTGGACGCCTCCGCAAAGACTTCCCGAATGGGTGGAGAAAGTCGGACGAAACCATGCCGGACGAAAACGACAACCGGGCAGGTCCAGGTCATTGAGGGCGTCGGCAAGGACGGCACCGTCTATCCAGGGCGCACCAAACAACTCGAAGGGGCGTGTGGTGCCCCGGCCCTCGCTGATGTTCCCCCCCTCGAATACACACGTCCAGGGATATACAGTTGACGTGTCGAGCGTCGGCATGTTGGGGGAGGGGAACACCCATGGGTATCCGGTATCCGCGAAGGACATGGATCGTGTCAGACCAGGGACCTTCACCACGGTGAGATCCACCTTCGGGGACATCCACTCCTCGTTGACCAGGGTGGCGACCTCCCCGGCGGTCATGCCATGGCGTGTCGCCAGGCCGAAGGGGGCATCATCCCATTTCCGGCCAATCAATCCGGCATCGAAGTCGTTCGGCGCCCCTTCGACGCGATTCAGACCAATGGGATTGGGACGATCGAAGACGACAAACTCCTTGTCGTGGGCGGCACAAGCTTCCATGGCGTGGGTCATCGTCCAGACGTATGTATAGAACCGCGCGCCGACGTCCTGAATGTCGTAGACCACCACATCCAGATCCGCCAGTTGCTCGGCCGTGGGAGCACGCCGGGGGCCGTACAGCGAATAGACAATAATCCCGGTGGCAGGATCAGTGAAATCCTGCTCATGGGCGCCAGCCTGACGGTCCCCACGGATGCCATGCTCGGGGGCAAAGAAGGCAACGAGGTCGACATCAGGATGCTCGTGAAGACGATCAGCAATCAGCCGTAATTCACTGTCAACGCCGGTGGGGTTGGTAAGGAGCCCAACCCGCTTGCCCTCCAGCGCTTCGACAAGTCGATCAATCTGCACTTCAAGGGGGTGGGGGGAGGAGGCTTGAAGGAAGGAAGGAAAAAGGGCGAGGCCAAGGAGGAAGGCCCCCGTCAGTGAGTGGAAAGTAAACCGCATGGCAAATCAAACTCCTCAGAGATGGATGGCGCGCCCGGGGGAGGATGGGCTTGAACACAATAATTCCCCTGCTCCGGGTGCCACCTGCTTCACGGCACCCCTGAAAGGATCACGGACTCATGTGCAAAGGATCAAGCCTTGATAGGAGCCTTCACCCTCCACGCGGGTGGTGACAAAAGTGCCCTTCAACCACGGAGGGGTTGGGGGAGATGGGACTTCTCTTGACGCGAGGGATACAAAAGCGATACCAAAAAGACGCAACGGTATTGGAGATGTAGCCATGGTGCCGACTGTTCGTGAAGAAATCCTCAAGATCGCCCGGCAGAAGCCCGTCTTCCGTCCGCAGGAGATCCGCGTGGGCCGCAATCCCAGGAAAGTGCTGGCTGCCCTTGTTGCAGAAGGGGAGCTTGTGCGGGTTGCCCGGGGGCTTTATTCCGCTCCGGATGCCGATTTTGGCAGCAAGATCACCATGGCGGAAGCAGCCACACGCCACCCGGACGGACTCGTTTGCCTCCTGACGGCGCTCCGGTTCCATGAACTGACCGAGGAGAATCCCCCGGTGATCTGGATGGCTTTCGACCACAAGCGTCCCATCCGATCTGATTACCCTTCCCTTCGGGTCGTTCGCATGTCCGGCCCCGCTTTTTCCGAGGGTGCTGTATCGCATGTGGTGGAAGAAGTGCCCGTCCGCATAACCTCACCAGCCAAGACAATCATCGATTGCTTCAAGTTCCGCTCCCGGGTTGGGCTCGATGTGGCCCTTGGGAGCCTTCGCGATGGGTGGCGACGTCGACTATTCACCATGGACGAGCTCTGGGAACTTGCGGGGGTCTGTCGAGTCCGGAATGTGATCAGACCGTATCTGGAGATGCTGTAATGGCTGGTGGTCAGGGACGTGATATTGGGGCATCTGTTCGCGCGAGACTTCGGAATCTTGCGGGAGATCGTGGTGAGGATTTTGAATTCCTGCTGGGGCGGTATGCCATCGAGTCTCTTCTTCGTCGTCTGACAGCGTCTGCGTACCAGGATCGCTTCGTCCTGAAGGGTGCGATGCTTTTTGTCCTGTGGGGGATCGAGAAGCATCGTGTCACGCGGGATGTTGACTTTCTTGGTTTCGGTGACATGAGTCCCGAGGTTCTAGCCCAAATCTTCCGTGAAGTGGTTGCGAATCCGGTTATTGAGGATGGTGTTTACTTCCTCTCAGACTCAGTCACGTCCCAGTTGATTCGTGAACAGGATCGGTACGGAGGAACCAGAATTCACATCCGGGCTGTCATCGCTCGAGCTGAAGTCATCGTTCAGATTGATGTGGGAGTGGGTGACGACGCACCTGGCTGCGAGATGGCAACTTTCCCGACCTTGCTTGATGGTATTGCACCCGTCCTGCGCGCGTATACACCGGTACTTTCCATCGCTGAGAAATGCCATGCGATGGTGGAGTTCGGGATCGCAAATAGCCGGATGAAGGACTACTTTGATATACTCCTTCTTTCGGCCTCATTTCGCTTTGAACTGGAACGTCTTGGAAGCTCCATCCGACGTACTTTTATTAGGAGGGGCACCGCTCTTCCGTCCGGCATCCCTGTTGGTCTCTCTGACGAGTACGGGGCTGACCATGCGAAGTCCCTTCAATGGAAAGCGTTTCTTCGAAAGACATGGAGGGAAGATGTTCCCCATGATCTGGATGAGACCGTGAAGCGTGTCGCTGCATTCCTGCTGCCGCCCTTGAAGTGTCAACCATCACATCATTTGACCCACCCACTTTCATAACTGTGACCCACCCACCGTCATAAGTGGGACCCACCTTCTGGGGGCATTGGGGGGGGGTGGGGCCGGGGTTTGGTGGGGGTTGTCTTCGTGGCTCCTTTCTGCGGGGTGGCTGGGTCGTGGGGG
>JAFIGB010000152.1 GCA_020831705.1 Candidatus Sumerlaeia bacterium
CCCCACCGCCAACCACCCACCATGGAATCCCCCTCCAGCTCCCCACAGCAAGATGCCCCCTACATCCGCCGGGATGGGGGCCGGATTATCATTGGTTGAAAAGTCGGCTTCAGGGTTTGAAGTTCCGCACGATGAACTCAATGTTTCCCAGAAGATAGCGCTTCCAAAGCCTTGTCGGCTCCTGGGACAACCGGTACAACCACTCCAATCCAATGCGGACCATCCATCGGGGGGCGCGCTTCCGGACCCCCGGGGTGAAATATTCAAACAGGGCACCCACACACCAGGTCGTGGCGATCCCCTCATGGCGCAACCCGAGAGCGTATATCTCCTGCATCGGTGACCCCATCCCAAGGAGAACAATGGATGGACGGAGGATCTTCAATTCCCGAACCATTGCCTGAAAACCCAGGCTTCCCAAGGGGTGATATCCATGGTCTGTATGCACAATCTGCAGGCCGGGAAATTCCGACATGAGCTCCCTCGCGCAGGAGTCCGCCAGCCCTTCCCTGCCCCCCACCAATGCAATGGTCCGTTCCAGCCTCACTGCCTCGCGGAGGAAATCCATGAAGTAATCTGCGGCGCTGCATCGCTCGGGAACCTTCAGTCCACGGGCCCGCGCCGCCCAAACCACGGAGATACCATCGGGATAGACAAGGTCAAATTGCCGAAGCGCCGGCCCAAGTTGACTGTTCCTGCGAAGGGCCATGTTCACCGTATGGGCATTGAGATATCCAACGACACGGGGAGAAACCCTGTTGGGGTCGGGTTCCAACAGCCATTTGAGGAGCGTGTCCCTATCCACGGGGGCCAATGGCAGGCCAAGGTAATCATGGTGCGGAATCATGAATTGCCTCCCAGAAGTCGACGCGGTACCCGCTGTATATCTTCCCACTTCCGATGGTAATACATGACAGCGGCGACTCCAATGAGTGAAAGAAATGTCCCAAGAAATCCGAGATGAACCGCCAATTGGTACCGTGGCTCGTCCCACTCAATGATCGTGGAGGCGTTGAACTCCTCAAAGTACCACTTAACGGGAAAATGCTCCATGCCAAGGGGAACCCGCCACATCATGGCATGGCGAAATAAATCGACTGCCGATAGCACAACAAGCCCCAACCAAACCAGCATCATCCCCCTGGATTGCAAACGCGCTGCATTGGAACGGTTGAACTCCAGAGCTGAGAGGACGGCCAGAAACAGGAGCGGCATTACAAAGAACCGGGACGGGAGTCGCTGGCTGTTCAGGATCGGGATCGGCATCATGGTAATGATCTTGTACAGAGACCAGAAGGAAAACAAGGTGACCACGAGAATGGGCAGATCAAGTTCGCGGAAGGAGCGATTCCACCGCGAGGCGATATACCTTTGCCAAATGCCAAAATAACAGATGAATAAAAAGGGAAGCATCCCAATGTAGTGGGTAAATTCCCACCACATGATGGGGAATCCCTGTTCCTCCAACATGTGAGCATCACGGGTAAAATCATTGGGAATAACCAGGCCCTCCAGAAAGGTGGAAACATTGGGAAATCCGAGAAGAAATGGATTCGTGGAACCACCAAAGGTAACAGCCGCCGGGAGAAGGCGACACAGGCACAGGGCAAAAGTCATCACGAGGAACACCAGACCATCGAGCCAGTAACGACGCCTCGTCATGAATAGTATGATGAGAAAGAGCAGCGAAATCGTCCAAAGATGGAAGGCCCCCTGGAGGAGCATGAGGAAAAGAACCAGGGCGATTCCGGGAACCCATCGGGATCGTTCCCTGCTTTCCAAAAAGCCCACCACTGTATAGATCAACCAACTGAGGAAAAAATAACCCGCCCACATCAGGTGCCCCTCAAAGAGATGGGCGACGATGTGCCCATTCATGTTGAAGATGAGTATCACCATGGCGAACGCCAGCCAATGGAGCTTCAGGAGGCGCGCGAGGAAAACCAATCCAATCTGGCCGATGATGTACAGGACCAGCACATGAATGAGGGCGAAGGTCGAAAAGTCGGCGAACTTCAGAACACCAATGGTGGGGAACCAAACGTATTCGGGAATCGCGAGGAATCGCTGGGTACCCTGCAGACGGATGGAGGAATGATAGGGAAGGCGCCCCTCATCAATGGCCTGGGCAAGAATCCTGTAGGCACCATTCTCCTTCGCCCAATCCATGTGGGTGGGTTCAAACCTGCCCCAGTCGAGAATAACAGCAAAGGCCACGGCCCCGAGAATCATCAGGGCGAGAAGAAAAAGGCGCTGGTAAATACTGGCCGTCAAAATGGCGGGAGCCTCCCGGAAACCTTCATGGGTTTCATCTGGGAGGCTCCCTGCCGGGTGGGCAAAAGGAATTACCGCATCAATCAGTCAAGCATGAGCCAATCGCTGACCGAGGTTGTGTTCTCGAAGCGGTGCAGTTGGCCGCCGGAAACCATATGAAGGGTGCCGTCGCTGCCCAGGGAAATCGAGGAGGAAATCCCCCCTGTTGTGTAGGCGCTTTGAAGGGCACCGTCCAGATCGAAGACGCGGACACCGTTGGCTGCCAGATAAAGACGGTCATTGGTCGCGGCCATGTAGTTCCGGAAGACACCGAAACCGAGGGGAACCCGGTCGATCTCGCTTCCCGTCGCAGGGTCAAAGAGGACCAGGCTCGCATCACCGAAAGGTCCACCAACAGCGTAGAGACGTGCAGGGCTTCCCACATGAATCAGGGGCGAATCGGAGGTCAGCGTAACCGAGGCATCATTGATCCAATCCAGTTCGCCCGTGGCGGGATTCACCCGGACCAGATTGGCATTCGTGCCGCCAAAATTGTAGGTGATGGTGAAGAGGCTTCCATCGGCAATGATGGGCTCGGTCCAGAATTCATCCTCCACCGTCCATGCGCCGCCGGGAAGGGCGGGGTCGTCGTGGCTCCAGACCACCTGACCATCATCCGCACGGAAAGCCCGCAGGCCACCCGGAACATTGACGATTACAATGGCATCAGAGACCCCCTCGTCAAAAAAGAGAGGGCCTGCCTGACCCCGTCCCCCTGTGACTTGAAACCAATCCACACTGCCGGTGGTGGCATCGAGGGCGACAATCTGGGAAAGATCATCCGGCGCTCCGAATGAATCGTAGTATGTATTGATGTAAATACGTCCTTCCCCAAAGACAGGGGACGCATTGATCAGGTCGTATGCTGCATTGGTGGGAGATGTTGTGGTGTCGTCGAGTGTCGTGGCCCAAAGCGGGGACCCATCTGCTGTATCAAGGGCGTGAACGGTTTGGCCGGATCCATAAACGAGTGTGGAAGTGGTTCCCCCATCGACAATGACCTGCGCGGATGCGGAACCAAAGGAAACGGAGTTCCCGGTGTCGAGATCCGGGCTGGTCCAAACGACGTCCAGCGTTGTCAGATCATGGGCCTTGATGCGCAGAACATCGTCCGACGGATCGAGGGCGGTGCCTCCGTCATCCATGAAAACCGTATAGACACGGGTGCCATCGATGATGGGGCGGGCGGAGGAGGCAATTCCCTCGTCCGGTGAGGAAACGGTGGGGCCACCGGTGACATCCAGGACGGTGGCGGCCATATCGACAACACCATTGTTCGTGTTGTCGCGGTGAACGGAGGACCATTGGGCCTCGGAAACGGCAGCCGGTAGAAGGCCGGCGGTGAGAAGGAAGGAAAGAGTGATGCGAGACATCGCGTGTCACACCTCGTAAAAGAGAATGCGGCCGAAGGCTGGTGGGCCTGCGGTCCGATGAGGTGCCGACGGATGTATCGAGGAAAAAAAGGTTGTGATGGGGGACAATGCAAGCTGGCGAAAAGCCTCCACCAGTTTCCTGCCCCGCCATGGAACCCTTCCCGCGAAGGTCCGTGGCATACCATCTTCCCGGACGGGATCGATGGCAGCACTTCTGGCAGGTCTTCGGACTTATGGGCGCACCGTAAAAATCGAACTCGGTGTTTGCCTACTTGCGGCGGCTTCCCAGGCGATTTTACGCGCCCAGTGCCATGGATTGCCGCTTTCGTTCCCAATTACCGCTGCGGGGCAGCTCCGGAGTTTCACCGGATTCCCTCTTGAATCACTCACCGACCCATCGGCCGTGGGTGAACCAGAAGCTTGGTGGGAACATCTTACGCCTTGGTGAGCCGTGGCAAGACGAAAAACTTATGCTTGCCTTCAACCCCTCGACCTCACTTACCTGTTTCCCTGACAGGATCGGGATGGATCAACAACCCCACGACAACAACGGATGGATCATGAGCGCAAGCGTTCCCCCCTCACCTTCTGGCAATTCACCAAGCGACCGGATCAAGGCCGCCCTTGAGCAACGAGACTACGAACTTATCGGAGAACTGGGACGCGGCGGCATGGGCATGGTCTATCTCGCCGAGCATCGCAAGCTCCGGCGCAAGGTTGCCATCAAGACGCTCACTCCCGAGCGTGTCTCCAAGGAAAACAGCATCCTGCGCTTCCAGCGCGAGGCCCGCGTCTTCGCCCAGATTCGTCACTCCCATATTGCCCAGCTATATGAATTCGAGGACTCGGGAAGCATCACCTTCCTCGCCCTCGAATATATCGAGGGAACCGACCTGGAAAAGGAACGCCGCAAAGGGCGCAACTGGAAGCCCGAAGAGGTCGCCAAGCTCGTCAAGGCCGTCTCCGAGGCCCTCGACCACACCCACCAAAAGGGCATCCTCCACCGCGACATCAAGCCGGGCAACATCCTCATCGAGTCCCCTTCCAATCGGGTCGTGCTCACTGACTTCGGCCTCGCAAAGGGCGAAACCGACGAGCAACTCACCGCCGCCGGCTTTGCCGTTGGAACACCCGCCTACATGGCCCCGGAACAGATCACCGACCAGTTCGGTGGCAAACCCGACGGACGGGCGGACCTGTTCTCCCTCGGCGTTGTCGCCTACGAAATGGCAACCGGAACCCATCCCTTCCTTGCCAAGGACGACCTCAACACGATGCGCAATATCGTCAACGGCAAGCTCAAGCCCATCTGTGAAGTCGCCCCCAATTTTCCCCCTGAACTTGCCCGTATTTTCGAAAACCTCCTGAATCGCAACCCCAAGGATCGCGTCCCCGACGCCGCCACCCTTACAAATCAGGTTACCGACTGGTTGCAGTCATCCTCCACATCCGTTGCCGCCAAGCCGGCCCCGGAACCTCCCGCCCCTGCGAGGCAATCACCTCCCTCGACACTGGAATCGGCACCTGCACCGGCACCTGCCGGGATGGACCAGAAGAAGCTCATCATGATCGTTGCCGGAGCCAGTATCCTCACACTGATTGCCGGTATTCTCATCGGGATTCTTCTCCGCGGCTGATCACCCCCGGTTGTTGACTTTCGGGCAATTCTTCCCCCGGGTTGGTGGATTTCCCTTGCATCGGCGTTAACCAAGGTTAACAGTTGGCGGGAGTTGCAACGAGGTGAATCCATGACACTCGTCCATGATGCCATTGCAAACCTTCAACAACTGAGCGAGCTTTTCCTCAAGCGCCGCGAGCAGCTTGCGCGCTCTGTTGGCCTGACCGTCCAGGAATGGAAGGTCATCGAGGAAATCAATGGCGAGCACTTCATGCCATCCTTGTTTGCCGAGGAACGGGAAAGCAGCCGCGCGGCCGTTTCCAAGATTCTCCGACAACTGATGGACAAGGGGCTGATTTCCGTCACCATTTCGCCGGAAAACGGCAGGCGACGTGACTACACGCTCACAGCCGAGGGCGAAAAGGTCATCAAACATCTTCGGGAAGCCCGGGCGGATGCCATCGCCGCCATTTGGTCGCAATTCCCCGAAGAGGATCTCACCCGCTTCATCAACTTCACCAGAACGCTGACCGGAAAACTGGAAGCCTATTCAAACCACCAGGAGTAACACCCATGGGCAGGAATCTTTACCAGAAAGTCTTCGAAAAACACACCGTCCGCCAGATGCCATCAGGGCAGTATCAGCTCATGATGGGCCTGCAGATGATCCACGAGGTCACCTCCCCCCAGGCATTTGCCGCCCTCCGTGAGCGGGGATGGAAGGTCCTCTACCCCCACCGCAATTTCGCCACGGTGGACCACATCATCCCGACCCACGATCAATCCCGTCCCCTGGTGGATTCCCTCGCCGAGGAGATGCTCCAGCACCTGGAGAAGAACTGCGAGGAGTACGGAGTGCGCCTTCTGCACCCCAGCCGCGGTGAACAGGGCATTGTCCACATCATTGGCCCCGAAATGGGCCTGACCCAGCCCGGCATGACGATCTGTTGCGGCGACTCCCACACGTCGACCCACGGTGCCTTCGGCGCCCTTGCCTTCGGCATTGGCACCTCCCAGGTCCGCGACGTGCTGGCCACGCAATGCCTCGTCATGGACAAGCTCAAGGTCCGCCGCATCGAGGTAAACGGAAAGTTGCGCCCCGGTGTCTATGCAAAGGACGTCACCCTGTATATCATCAACCGCCTCGGCGTGAAGGGTGGTGTCGGTTACGCCTATGAATACGCCGGGGAAGTTTTCGACCGCATGACCATGGAAGAGCGCATGACCGTCTGCAACATGAGCATCGAGGGCGGTGCCCGCTGCGGATATGTCAACCCGGACCAGACAACGTATGACTACGTCAAGGGCCGCGAGTATGCACCCAAGGCTGATGCCTGGGACAAGGCCGTTGAGTACTGGGAATCCATTCGCTCCGACGCCGACGCGGAATACGACGATGTTGTTGTCTATAAAGCCGAGGACATCGAGCCGATGGTGACATGGGGAATCACGCCCGGCCAGTCCACCGGCGTGACAGCCAATATTCCGACCCTTGACGAATTCCCCGAGGACGAGCAGCCCCTCATCGAGGAGGCTTATGAGTATATGTCCTTCGAGGCGAACCAGCCGATCAAGGGCACCAAAATTGACGTGGCCTTCATTGGCAGCTGCACGAATGGCCGTCTTTCCGACTTCGCCGAAGTAGTGCGCATGATCAAGGACAAGGGCTTCAAGGTGGCCGACCACGTCCGTGCCATCGCCGTCCCTGGCAGCCAAAGTGTGGCGGTCCAGATGGCGGAACTCGGATACGACAAGATCCTCCAGGAGGCGGGTTTTGATTACCGCCGCGCGGGTTGCTCCATGTGCCTGGCCATGAACCCCGACAAGCTGAAGGGCCGCGAGGTTTGCGCCTCCAGTTCCAACCGCAACTTCAAGGGCCGCCAGGGCTCCCCCACCGGCCGCACGCTCCTCATGTCCCCCGTTATGGTCGCCGCCGCCGCCTTCGCAGGAGAAGTCGTCGACTCCCGGGAGTTCTTCGGCGTCGCCGAAACAGCCGGTGTGTAGTTATTCGAAGTGCTGATGGAGTAACGTCATGGAACGTCTATCAAGGTTCGTGATCAACAATTATCGTAAGTTTCCCCGCCTGGTTTTGCCCAGGCTGGGGAAGCTGAACGTATTTCTTGGTGAAAATGGATCTGGCAAGTCGACGGCTCTGGACGCAATCGAAGCAGCACATCTGAATCCTCCACTTGGTCTCTCAGGCATTCGGCGGGGCGAATTTCGGAAACTCACCTCGAACAACCGCGATCATCAGGTTGAGTACCAGATGGCACCCATGTTTTACGGCCATTCTGTGAAACTGGGGTCTACCTTTGGCTTTGAGGCGTATTACCTGAATGAAAGCAAGCTGACTGCCTCGGCCCAAATATTGGATGGCATCGAAAGAGGGAATGGCAAGATTCCCCCCAATCTTTCGACTCACCACAAATTCGTCCTGACTACCAGGATGGACGGTGATCCGGAAGGATATACACGGGAGTTCCCAATTTCCAGCGATGGATCCGTTCCGGAAGGTACATACAAGCCTTCACCTGTCCTGGGCAGCATCAAGGACAACAGGTTGAACACACGTGGTGCCCTCCATCTTGGTGGTGTTGGTTCCGACCAGCTTCCCGTTTCTGAGATGTGGGATGACATTGTACTGACACCCCATTACGATCGCCTGCTTGAACTTCTTAACATTGTGCATCCAGGTATTCGTGAAGTGGCCGCCAAAGGGTTTACCCCCGGTCGTGATGTCTATTTTGCGGCCAAACTTGATGGTGTCGACAAACCAGTCCCCATCGGCAGTCTGGGGCATGGTGTCTCATGTATCTTCAACCTTGCATTGGGTCTTGCAAACTCAGAATTTGATATCTTCCTTGTCGATGAGCTTGAAACCGGCCTCCATTACAGCATCCTTCCGAAGATTTGGGAGATGTTGCTGAAGGCCACTGACGAGGGTGACACTCAGATTTTCGTGACGACACATTCCCGTGATTGTCTTAATGCACTCGCCCAGCTCCAAAAATCAAACTCTGGAATATTGAAGGATACACTCATTCACACACTCCGTCAGGGGCGTGAGGATACCGTCATCTATGAACCCGGCGAACTCCCAACAATTGTGGACAGCGGCCTGGAGGTTCGCCAATGAGCGAAAGGCAACCTGTCCTCCTCCTTGAAGGGAAAAGTGACCTTCATGCTGTCATGCACCTGGCAAAGGAGCACTTCAATATACCCGACGAAG
>JAFIGB010000154.1 GCA_020831705.1 Candidatus Sumerlaeia bacterium
TTGATTTTTCACGGATGACGGATCCTGCCCAGCCGAAACCGGCCACGATGGTAAGGACAAGCCCCGCCCCGCCAATGGCGCCGGGGAATGGGCCACCGTAGGCCATGAAAAGGGCGCTAAGTGGAAGCAGGCTGACCCCCACCGCCAGGATAAATGGCCAGATACTGGGGTCTGGAAGATGGATTTCTTCTTCTTCTGCGTGGGCGGCGGCATTGGCCATGGGTTCGGGTTACTCCTCGATGTATTGTTCTGAAGGTTCAATCATGGGGTTTGGCCCTCCGCGACCAGCGAGGACAATGATCGTGGTGGCGAAGGTTAGCAGGACAACCCCGGCGAGAATCCAGCCGAAAATCTTCGCGAAGCGCCGCTTTTTTGCGTAGACGGCGGCTTCCTCCTCCCTGGTGAGGGAAGATCCCGAAGATTCCTGCCTGTTTTCTGTTTCACCCATTCTACGAATCCGTTTCCCCGGTGTGTGAGACCTTCGGGCGGTCCGATTCAGCACGGGCATAAAACGCCTCGTAGTTGGCACGGGTGCTCTTGAAAAGCGTGTAATTCATCTGGATCGTGTGCACATTGTCGTCCAGTTGATCACTGAAGGAGTAGACAACGGGAAGGGTGTAGGTTTCCCCGGGGCCGATCTTCTGTTCATCGAAGCAGAAGCACTTCTCCAGAATGAGCGTGTTTTCCCGTCCGGCGCGGAAGGGGGAGACACTGTGAACCGGGCGGAAGTAGATCTCCTGGTTCGACAGGTTCACGAATGTATAGTCGTTGATGCTACGCTCGTTGACCCGCGTGCGCTGGAAGGCACGGGCGGGGCGGAACGCCATGGGCAGGTCGTCCCCCACATTGGCGGAGAAATAGACGTCGATGGAGCGGCCCGGTTCGGCGTCCCCAATCGTCCCGCGAAGGGCCGACGAGTCGGGTTCCAGGATGCCGACCTTCTGGCAAAGCATGATGAAGAATTCGGCGTTGAGGTAGGCGAACCCAAACATTCCGGCAACGAGGACGGCAAGCCCTCCCAGCCAGATCGATTTCTTCCGGCTGACCCTTGCACTTGGGAGTCGTTCATCAATGACTTCCGGCATTTCTTCGGTATTCATCATGGACCCTCCTTTCACAGGATCACCGGGACGCGCCACGCCACATCAACCATCATGGCGAGGAAAAGTCCGAACAGATAGACAATGGAGTAGCCGAAAAGGCGCCAATAATGGGCGCGTTCACGAAGGCGCATGGACACGATGGTCTTCCACATGAACAGCCCACCGAGGAAAACCGCCGTGGCGATATAGACAAGACCCGCCTCCGCCCAGAGAAGGGAAAGGCTCACGGCAATCATCGCCACCGAATAGACAGCGGCCTGGATCAGGGTGCTCTTCTCCCCCGCCACGTTGGGCATCATCGGCAGAGGGTTGGCACGGTAATCATCCTGGAGACAAAGGGCCAGCGCCCAGAAATGAGGGGGCGTCCAGAGGAAGATAATGGCAAACATCGCCCAGGGCACCCACGTCATGCCATCAAGTCCCGTGGCCGCAGCCCAGGCAATGACAGGGCCCATGGCACCGGCAGCACCACCGATGACGATGTTTTGCGCCGTGCGGGGCTTGAGATACAATGTATAGAAGAAGGCGTAGAACAGGATCGTGGAGAGGGCCAGCGCGGCGCTGAACAGGTTGAAGAAGACGGCGAAGAGCGCCGTCCCAAAGACACCGATGGCAACGGCGAAAATCAGGGCCGCCCGGGGGGTGAGCTTTCCGCTGGGAAGGGCACGGCGCTTGGCGGTGCGCTTCATCAGGGCGTCACGATCACGCTCGAGGTACTGGTTCAGCGCATTCGCGCATCCCGCCGTGGCAAAAAGCCCAAGCATGACCAGAAGAAACGCCACCGGATTCGAGGTCAGGGATCCCTCCCAGACCAACCCGGCAGCGCCGGTAATGAGCACAAGAAGGCAAATCGTCGGTTTGGTGAGGGAAAGGAAGGCACGGATGGTCACCCCAATTGACTGGGGAGCCATGGTTGCCACGCCTTCGGGTACTTTGGAAGTCTCCATGGGAAGACCAGCTTCAGACATTCAATGCCTCACCTTCGGGAGCGTCTTCACGGCGCTCCGCCATATCCAACAACGCCTCTTCAGCAAGGACGGGGTAATTTTTTGTTTCATAGATAACAACCAGAAGGTTCAGGAGGAGGACAAGACCAACACCCTGATGGATGAGAGCCAGGTCGGTGCGGACACCACTGATCAGGGTCAGGATGCCGAGAAGAGTCTGGAGGACCACCACGGCAACAACCCCGCGCAATGCCCAACGGGCCACGGGGCTGACCTGAACCGTCATCGTCCGGACCACCAGAAAGATCACCGCAATCACCGCGATGAAGGCAAACCAGCGGTGGAAAAATTGAATCATCACCGTGTTTTCAGTAAAGTTGCGAATATGGCCAAGGCCATCAGCAAACATTCCCGGCGGCACCCAGAAATCACCCATCTTCGGCCAGGTGTTCATCTGGAAACCGGCGTGACTTCCTGCCATCAGACCACCAGAGAAAATCTGAAAGAGGACGACAAGAAAGACGATGATGGAGAGGGGCAGAATCGGGTTCTTGCCCTTTCTTTCTGCAGCGGGCACCGGAGGGCGGACCAACCGCATCAACATCCAAACCAGTACAGAGGTGAACAGGAAGCCACCGATCAGGTGCAGAGCAACCTTTACCGCAGGCAGGTGGAACCAGACAACCAGACCACCAATAAAAGCCTGACTTACGAGGACGAAGAGCCCTGCAATGGAAAGCTTGCCAATCGTCCTGCGCGTGGAGGGGAACCAGAAGACCACCCCCAGAAACGCCAGATAGACAACGCCGATGAACTTCGCAACGGCGCGATGTCCCCATTCAATCCAGAACATGTACTTGAACGGTTCGAGACCAATTCCCGACTCGAATCCGGGCACCTGTTCGACGAAGGTGTCGCGGAGAATAACCCAGCCTTCGTCAGTGCGTGGTGGGAAAACAGAGCGGATTCGCTCCTCCTCCCCACTGGGAAGCGTGCGAACTTCCACGGTAAAAAACGGCCATTCAGGGATGGCCATCCCCGAGCCGGTCAGGCGAACCCAACCGCCTAGAGTGACGATTCCAAAACAAATGACCACCAGGGCAATGAGTAACCCGTTGGCCAGTTTCACGCCTTTGTCCATCGTTGTTGTCGAAGTCCTTCTTTGTGGGTTCAGCCGGGCAAAAGCGGCCCGGCTGAAGGTGCCCCCCGGGAAGGGGGAGGGTTGGCCGAACGACGGTCAGTTAATCCGGGGAAGCCGCTCAAAGTTGTGCGGAGCCGGAGGAGAGGTTGTTTCCCAATCCAGGGTGTCCTGGATTTTGTTGACGTTCCAGGGATCCGATGGCGCGGTGCGCTTCATGGCAATGAGACGATAGAAGATGTCCGCAATGAGGATACAACCACCAAGGAGCATCAGCAGGTAGCCCGCGCTCACCAGCTGGTTCAGGGCGAGGAACTCGGGGCGGTATGTATAGATGCGCCGTGCCATTCCGGCAATACCGAGCCAGTGCATCGGCATGAAGGTCACGTTGAGGCCAATAAAGATCAGCCAGAAGGAGACCTTGCCAAGGCGCTCGGAAAGGTAACGGCCCGACATCTTCGGGAACCAGTAGTAGAAGCCCGCGAGGATCGTCATAATGGATCCGCCCACCATGACGTAGTGGAAGTGGGCGACCACGAAGTAGGTGTCGTGCACCTGGATGTCGATGGGCACGTTCGCCAGGAAGACGCCGGAGACACCACCGATGGTGAAGAGGGCAATGAACCCAAGGGCGTACATCATCGCCACGGTGAAGCGGATGCTTCCGCCCCAGATGGTGGCCAGCCAGCTGAAAATCTTCACGCCGGTCGGAACGGCAATGACCATCGTCATGAAGCTGAAGAAGGCGCGCAGCCACGGCTCCATGCCCGCCGAGAACATGTGGTGTCCCCAGACGAGGAAGCCAATGACGGCGATAAAGGCCGTCGCGTAGACCATGCCCTTGTACCCAAAGATCTGCTTGCCCGCGAAGGAAGCGAGCACATGGGAGATCATGCCGAATCCGGGCAGGATCATGATATACACAGCGGGGTGGCTGTAGAACCAGAACAGGTGCTGGTAAAGGAGCGGGTCGCCGCCCTTGACCGGATCAAAGAACCCGGTGCCAAGAAGACGGTCGGTGAGCAACATCGTGATCACACCCGCCAGAACCGGCGTCCCGATGAGAACCATCCAGCTTTGGACGAGAACCGTCCAGTTGAAGAGCGGCATCTTGAACCACTTCATCCCCGGCGCCCGCATGGTGGCCATGGTGGTGATGAAGTTGATGGATCCGAGAATGGAACTTACCCCGGCCAAGTGGACACCGAAGATCCACATGTCCACACCTGGATTGGGCGAGTACGTTCGATTGGAAAGGGGCGGATAGACAGTCCATCCTGCGGCGTTCGATCCCCAGCCAAAGCTGGCCAGCATCAGAATTGCAGAGGGAATCAACAGCCAGAAGGCAAAGGCATTGAGCTTGGGGAAGGCCATGTCCCGTGCGCCAATGAGAAGGGGCACGAAGTAGTTGGCAAATCCCGCGAAGGCCGGAATCAACACGAAGAACAGCATGAACGTGGCGTGCATGCCGATGAGCTGGTTGTAAAACTCCGGGGACATCAGCGGGGTTCCGTTGATACCCTCCGGGAAGGCCAGCTGGGCACGAATGCCACCGGCAAGTGCACCGCCCACCGTGGCGGAAAAGAGGGCAAACCAAAGATACATCACACCGATGAGCTTGTGATCGACCGTGGTCAACCAGCGCATGATGCCCGTGTATTCAAGGGTCTTGTGGGGAGC
>JAFIGB010000156.1 GCA_020831705.1 Candidatus Sumerlaeia bacterium
GACCGCCATGAACACGCTGGCTTTCCACGACGGTGAAGTAGCGGTGGGTCTTGCCATTTTTTGTCCGGGTCTTCGTGCGCAGGAACATAGTGGCGGGAGCTTGCCCCAACCCGGCGACGCTGTCAAGATGGTGGGTCGGCAATACAAAGGTTTTGGAGACATGGGGGTACTGATGGCAAACGACTTACGAGAAAAAACACCCAGAAAAAAGTCGAATTTCGAGGTGAACGGGTAAAGATGGGCTAACTTGACCTGCACTGCCATTGGCCAAAGCGGTTTGGAGTATTCGAAACAAGGCGATCAGTGGGTGAGGAGATTAGCCAAGACAGTGGTGGTAAGGTACATGACAAAGGACGCCTCAAGCCGAGGCGGGTGGGAGAGCGGGGGTGCTTTCGGGGATTGGCCGGGCTCCCCTGGAAAGCTGGACAATGGATATAACCGCCAGCAGCAAACTCGCTGCGGGGCTGATGGCAATCCATGACAGGTGGTGCTCCCAAAGCCAGTGACTTCCCTCCATGGCGAAGGAAATCAGGCCGAGCGTGCATAGAACCATGGCGATGATATTCAACATGCCACCCGCACGCTTGCACGCCATGCCGTGGGCAATGAGTCCCAGAAAAAAGGCCGTGAGATAGGTCAACACAACGACGAGTGTATAGTCGCTCTGGTATGGAGTTCCCCAACCAGTTCGGTGGGAATATTCGAAGTAGTTCCAGGTCCAGTCAATCCTTCCCCAGATCCAACTCACGATGCTGTAGTTCATCGAAGCCACCAGCAACAACGCGGCGTGGGCGCCGAGCATCCAAATGATAGATTTTGATTTCATGGGTTTTATGGCCTGGGGTGGCGCTTATTGGGCGACCCGAATCTATTGGCGGAGAATCTTCTCCATCTTTTTGCCCTTTGCGAGTTCATCAACCAGCTTGTCCAAATATCTAATTTTCTGCATCAGTGGATCCTCGACCTCTTCCACGCGAACACCGCACACGACACCCTTGATGAGGTTGCAGTTCGGGTTCATGGCTGGCGCCTGGGCAAAGAAGGTCTCAAAATCATTCTCCAGTTCGAGTTGCTTCTTCAGGCCCTCGGGGTCATAGCCGGTCAACCAGCAGATGATCCGGTCGACCTCCTCCTTCGTCCGGTTCTTGCGCTCCGCCTTATTGATGTACAACGGGTACACCTTTGCAAAGGGCATTGTGAAGAGGCGATGATTTGCCATCGTTACTTCTCCTGTGACCTGGGGCTCGACACACGGGTGCCTTCATGCTTGAAAGCCTGTCTATACAATTTCCGGGGGTAGCGGGATACGCCACCCCGGCTGTTACTCAGGTGGGGTTGGAGCCTTTGTTTTCCGCCTGATACTGGCGGCGAATCTTGCTTTCAATGAGCTTGCGAGCATCGACGGTTGAGTTCTTGATCGGAATCCCCTGGCCGAGGGAGATGTGTCCCTTTTTGAAGGCCGGGCGGTGGGAGACCTGGGCGGAGAAGTCCTCAATGGCAAGGGATTTCTTGCGACTTGCCGGGGGATTATAGTCGAATTGTGTCTTTACATTTTTCAACAGGCGCTCGGGCTGGAAGGGCTTGGTGAGGTAAAGGGTGGCACCGAGTCGATAGCCGTGCTTGATGTCACTGGCGGCGGACCGCGCCGAGAGGATGATGATGGGGAGGTCCTTCGTGACGGGGTTCTTGCGAAGGATTTCCACCAGCTGGTAGCCGGTGATTCGGGGCATCATAATGTCGAGAATGAGGAGATCCGGCTCGAAGAGATCCATCAGTTCGTAAAGCTCGACAGCACTGTTAAGGGTGACAACGTCATAATCTGGATCAAGAGTCATCCGGATCAGCTCAAGAATGTCATCATGGTCGTCCACTGCCAGGATACGATAGCGATCTGCCATGGAAGATGGGCCTGCCTTTCTTGTATCGTGGACATTGGGGCTACGGTTCCTTCAATTTGCCCGATTGAATGGTGCGCCGTCGGGGCTTTGGGTGTCAATTTGGATCGGGGGAAGGCACCCAGGAGGTCGCAAAAGGCACCGGGACATTCCGGATAATTGCATTGGGATACAATCCTCGGGGTGATTCCCCATTGCTTTTCTCTGATGCACTCGGTTGTGATGGTGGGGTTGTCTCCATTCCAATTCAGGGAAATTCCAGCACCATGATGACAGCGATCAACGATATTATCATCGCCCACTCCGTGACCGTTATTGGTTTGTGTGTTTTGGGTATTTTTGGAGGAGCGGGAATCGCCGCAAAATTTGAGGGAAAAGTTGGCGGGGCGATCATCATCATATCCGCGGTGATTCTTGTCCACACGCTACGGGTGCTCAATATTCTCCCCTTCTGATGGGCAAGAAAATCCCCGGAACTCGCATGGGAATTCCGGGGATTTATGGTCACCTTCCATGGTGTTGTGTGATCACGCCACCCGGTCGCCGAGTTCGCCATCCTTGAAGAAGTGGGCCTTCTCGATATTAACGACCAGATCCTTCTTCTGTCCCAGTTCGGCCTTCACGTGGGCGTCCACGCGGGCAACAATGGGTGATTTGCCCGTTGTGAGGTAAAGGTAGCTTTCCGCGCCCATGGGCTCGACGATTTCCACTTCGGCGGTGAAGGGGACGAGCTGATCCCCCTCGCGGGCACGGACAAAGTCGGGGTCGTAGAAGTCCTCGGGACGAATCCCCATGGTCATCTTGGTGCGATCGATGTCACCGCCAAGGTTGCGAAGCGCCTGGGCCTTCTTGCCGGAAATTTCCACGCGGACGTTTTGCTCGTTGAAGAACAGCTTCCCGTCCTCCTCCTCGATGCCACCATTGAGAAAGTTCATCGGCGGCGAGCCAATGAAACCCGCAACGAACTTATTGCGCGGGTTGTCATAAAGGGTGATGGGATCGTCGACCTGCTGAATGACGCCGTCCTTCATGACAACGATACGATCGCCCATGGTCATGGCCTCGACCTGATCGTGGGTCACGTAGATCATGGTGGTCTGGAGCTTAGCGTGGAGCTTGCCAATTTCGTTGCGCATCTGGACGCGGAGCTTGGCGTCGAGGTTGGAGAGGGGTTCGTCGAAGAGGAACACCTGGGGCTGGCGGACGATGGCGCGGCCGACGGCCACACGCTGGCGCTGGCCACCGGAAAGCTGCTTGGGCTTGCGGTCGAGGTAATCCTCGATGCTGAGCATCCGGGCGGCTTCCATGACACGCTTTTCAATCTCGTCCTTGCTGAAACGACGGAGCTTCAACCCGAAGGCCATGTTCTTGTACACGGTCATGTGGGGATAAAGAGCGTAGTTCTGGAAGACCATGGCGATGTCGCGATCCTTGGGGGGGACGTCGTTGACGATCCGCTCGCCAATGCGAATGGTGCCCTTGCTGATCTCTTCAAGGCCGGCAACCATGCGCAGCGTCGTCGACTTGCCACAACCGGACGGACCGACGAGGACGACGAATTCCTTGTCCTTGATTTCAAGGTCCACACCGATGACAGCGGGATCCTCGGATCCGGGGTAGTATTTGTAAATTTTCTCCAGGGTTACTGATGCCATGGTATTGCCTCGTTCTTTGTCTGGGCGCTACGGAGATGCGTCGGGGGTAACCCCTGAGTGATCCGGAAAGCCAAATCAAGCCGCGTGCTCCGGTGCCCATTCAAGAGGGCGGCGAAAACAGGTCAAGAGAGATTAGGGCATTTGGAAGGCTAAATCGGCGAATATGCACATTTATTGTGCATATTTTGTGTCAGTAAAACAGGAAGAGGTCAGAATTTACCCATTCCGATTCCCCATAGGGTGCCAGAATGAGCTCAATTGGAAGGGACATGGCGCCAGCGGGGCTGGTGACAATCCGTAGTGTCCGGGGGGCCGGTGTTGGATCCAGCAGGGCAACCACCCCGGCATTTTCAATGGCGGGTGCAATGGCCATGGCGTTGGAGGGAACGAACCCCTCGTTTGTCTGGTCTCCATAGGTGACCCGGAACCATCCGCCGTAGGCCCCACCCCGGGGGTTCATGATGAGCGCGAGCCGTTCGCCGCTGGTATTTCGGATGGTGTATTCAATTTCGTAGACGATGCCGTAGTTCCCAAGGAGGGTGCGATTCTGCCCCGTCATGTCATCGACTCCGGCCAGGGGGGGATCTTCGGGGTTGTTACCAATGCGGACCCGGCGCATCCCATCACCGGTGTTGTACGAGTAGGCGGTGGCATTCCGCCGCGCGATGGCCGGGTAGGTGCCATGACGGTTGAACCCGTCGCGGGGGGAAAAGCCAAGGGTGGGGAAGGTCGTCAGGGTGTTTGCCGTGGAGGCAACGAAGACCGATGTAACACGGAGGGGCTGGTTGGTCTCGAATTCATGCCAGCCGTTGACCAGCTCATTCAATGTCGCCGTTCTGGTTTCCATCTCCGGATCCATGAGGGCCATGCCTCCGGGAGGAATGGTAATGGTGCTGCGATACGGGGAGGGTTCGGTGAAAAAGCGCTGGGTGGCAAGTCGACCCACGAGCATGTAATTGCCCGATGCTCCGGCGAGGCCGCGCCTTCCGAAGGTCACCGTTGCGGTGGCGGTTTCGCTGGGGTTTTCCAGGACGACGGAGAACTTTCCTGCCCCGCCCACCCCGTTGACATGGTATGTATAGACAGTGACGACACCGGCAGGGACATTCGCCTCGTACAGGCGGCCAAACTGCTCCACTGTTTCCGGGTCGTCGCTATAAATATTGGTGCCGGGAACATCGGTGAATCGATTGGGAAAGGCATTGAAAGCCGGGATGGTGAGAATGCCGGGGAAGCCCTCGCCGACGGGGATTTGTTCCCCCACCGACGCATTTTCCAGAATGGAACGAAGTGCCGGTGGCGTGTACGGCTGGGCAAAGGCCAGTGACCCGGTAAATGCGGACATGCCCGCCACGACGACGATGGTAAACCTGTTCATTGATTGATGTACCTCCAGTCTCCTTCGGTGAGGAGAATGGACTTGGTCCCGGCGGACAAGGCGAATCAGAATGCCCACGGGAAGTATCGAAGGAGCACCCGACTTTTGGCCGACAACAAGAAGCCACGCATCGTCCTGATGATTGGCTCCCTCCGGGAGGGGGGGGCAGAAGCCCAGCTTGTCTATCTGGTTCGCGGCCTTGTCGAGCGGGGCTGGGATGTTGCCGTCATGACCCTCCACGGAGAAGGAGTACGTCTGGAGGAGCTCAACGAGCTTGGCGTGCTGGTCTTTACCGTCAACCTGCCACGGTTCCGACCACGGTGGAGCCCGCTCCCCTGGCTGAAGCTCCCCCTGGTCCTTCGACGAACCCTTCGTTTCCTCCGTTCATGGAATCCCGACATTATTCACGCTTTTCTTTTCTGGTCCCACGTTTGGGCACGCCTTTTTGTTCCCTTCCTCCCCCACCAGGTGCGACTGATCACAAGCCGTCGTCAAACTTCCTCCGACAAGAGGGATTCCCGCCTGCTCCTGGGCATGGAGAATTGGATCAACAAGCGCGCGAACCTGGTGGTTGCGAATTCCCGTGCGTGTGCACGGGCGGCGCTCAGGAAGGAGAAGAACCTTCCTCCCGTCATTATTGTCCGCAACGGGATCGACCTGGCCGCTATTGATGCCACCGAGGGGGTCGACCTGCGCTCGGAGTTTCCAGCCCTGGCCAATTATAGACGAATTGGCATTACGGTGGCGAACCTTCTCCCCCACAAGGGTTACGGGACATTGCTGCGGGCGTGGAAAATCGTCCACCGCGAGGCACCCGATGCGGCCCTCCTTTGCATTGGAGCAGACGACGGCATGGGGAGGGAGCTGGAGCTTGAAGCCCGGCGCCTTGGTATAGACAAATGCGTCCTCTTCGCCGGTGCCCGCCGGGATGTTCCGGCCCTCCTCAAGGGTGCCGACTTCGCTGTTCATGCCTCCGACGACGAGGGCCTTCCCAACGCCGTCATGGAATACATGGCGTGCGGGCTCCCTGTTGTTGCCACCGACGTGGGCGGAACGGGGGAACTGGTGCGGCTTTGGAAGGAGGGTTATCTGGTACCGCGAAAAGACCCGGAAATTTTGGCGGAACGATTGATGGATCTGATCATTTCACCCAGTCTTTGCAGGCGTTTTGGCGAGGCCGGACGGAAGCGCATCGAGGAGCGTTTCCCCCTCGACGGCATGATTCGTCGGTATATCAAAATATACAAGGCGCTGAAGTAGTCCCCTCATGAAACGAGGGCACCCGGTCATTCCGGGCGCCCTCGTTTTCCATCGGTGGTTGATCATGTCCACGGCCATCGGCCATGGGGTCATCCCTTTTCGATCTTCTCAACAATGTGCTTGGCGAACTGGCTGGTGGAGACCTTCGTGGCCCCCTCCATCTGCCGCTCGAGATCGTAGGTTACTGTCTTGGCGGCAATGGTATCCTCAAGGCCCTTGATGACAAGGTCAGCCGCGGCATCCCAACCGAGATGCTGAAGCATCATCACCGCGCTGAGGATGAGTGAACCGGGGTTAACCATGTCCTTGCCCGCGTACTTCGGAGCGGTGCCGTGGGTGGCCTCGAAGAGGGCATATCCATGACCAATGTTCGCACCAGGCGCGAGGCCAAGACCACCAACCTGGGCGGCGCAGGCGTCGGAAAGGTAATCACCGTTCAGGTTCATCGTCGCCAGAACATCGTATTCCGCAGGACGGAGGAGCAACTGCTGGAACATGGCGTCGGCAATGCGATCGTTGACCAACACCTTGCCGGCAGGCATCTTCCCGCCGTGATCGTTCCAAAGCTCCTCCTCGGTAACAATCTGGTCGCGGAATTCCTCCCTGGCAACCTCGTATCCCCAGTCCCGGAAGGCGCCTTCGGTGAACTTCATGATGTTGCCCTTATGGACGAGGGTGACCGAGGGGCGCTTCTTGTCGATGGCGTATTGAATGGCCATGCGGACGAGGCGTTTCGTGCCCTGAATCGAGACGGGCTTGATGCCAATACCGCTGTCGATATTGACCTCCTTGCCGTGGCGATCCTTGAGATACTTGATAATATCCAGCGCCTCGGGGGTGCCTTCCTTGAACTCAATACCCTTGTAAATGTCCTCGGTATTTTCACGGAAAATAACAACATCGAGGTCACCGGGCTTCTTCACTGGAGCAGGCACGCCCTGAAACCAGCGGACGGGTCGCACGCAGGCGTAAAGGTCGAGTAATTGACGAAGGGCCACATTAATCGACCGAATCCCCCCGCCAACGGGTGTCGTCAGTGGGCCCTTGATGGCGACCTTGAACTCGCGAATGGCCTCCAGCGTGTCCTCGGGCAACCAGACGTTCTTGCCATACTTGGCAACCGATGCCTCGCCGGCATACACATCAAACCACACGATGTGCTTCTTCCCGCCAAAGGCCTTCTTGACGGCCGCATTAATGACCGTTTCGGTGGCCGAACTGATGTCCGGGCCAATGCCATCGCCGACAATGCGAGGAATAACGGGGTTATCGGGAACAGTGATGCTCCCGTTTTGATGAACAGAAATTTTGCCCCCAGCGGGCGGTGTGATTTTTTCGTAAGCCATAAAGATCGAGATCCTACCATCATTGGGAATGATCGCCATCATGTACCGAATCCATCGCGAGGGCGAATGATCATCAAAGCCGCTCGGGGTGCCGGGTGTCAAGGAAGCAGCAACAGGAAGCCAGACGCGCGAAATGGCGGAAGCACGATCCTGACCGTCATTCCCTAACGACTTTTCCTTTTCAGCGTTCTACAGCCAACACCCCTTTCTTGCAAAATATTTGTGTTGCCGAATGAGGATTGATGGATAATAGCCGTCCAACTTCACCTTGATTGCTGGTGGCAGCATTTCGAGTCTCGCCTCGTCAGGACGCAAGAACTTCAGGAGTAGTCGAAATAGGGGAAGGAGTCACGATTTCGGCTACCTGATTAATTAGGTCCGCCACAGTCTCCCTAGCTGACCTTGCCACCGATACGGTGCCGATGCGAATATACATTGAGGAGTCAGCTTGATGAAGATAGGACTGATATTGAAGATTCGTTTTGCAGGGATTCGGGTAAAGGAGAACCACTTTGTCGACACCGAACTCCTTTCCATAAGCATATACCTGATACATATCGGCCTGGCTGACACCGTCGCAGGTTTGTGTAGTATTCAGACGTTTCCACTTGGTGTCTATCAGGAGTAATAGTTCCTTTCCTCGAAAGATTCCCAAATCAGGCCGAAGCGCGAAGCAGTGCCTTCCGCTGTCATGCTTAAGGAGATAGCGGCCACCGATCTGTGCTTCCGCGCGGAGGCCAAGTGGCGGGCAGACATAACGGCGCAGGAGTGACGTCATGTAACCCTCGAAGATGCGGTTCATATCGAAAAGAAGTGCATACGTCCGATATTGCCCGCTCCGATCCGGAGTCTGGGTGGACAGGATCATGCGGGCTAGTTGGAGGACCGGATCAAAGCGAGCGTGCTGACGGCTCAGGGTTGGCTGCTGTGATTTGAACTGCTGGGGGATTACATCGGCGACTTCATCGAATTCGGAAAGTAGCATTTCTGCATCCCTGCGAAGGTTGTCCCTTTGGGCGGCGTCTGTGACGACACGCAGCGCCGCTTTCAGGAAGCGGGAAACAGGGACATCTGCCGTGAAGTTGTCGGTCCGCGTATAGAATCGTTCCGGATGGAGGAGATTCTTATGAAGATTCTGGGGGATGAGCAGCTTGCCCTTCAGCGCGGTTCGGTTGGCTTCCACGTGGTGGTAGCCCATAATACGGCCACGTCGCCATTGACTGCGAAGGTGCCCCACATAGAGCGCCATGAAGTAGTCCAGCAAGCTGACGTCCGAGGTACCAAGATCAGCAACACCTGATTTAAAGTTCGGCAGAAAGCCAGCAAGGGAAAGCATTTCCACCAGACGGGTCCGGTCCTCCAAATCCCTGGGTTCGTCAATTTTCGGCAGGATATCGAAGCTGTATCCGCCGACGGCGATCGTGCCGACGAAATTCTTTGCACGCATTTCATGGCGGCCGATGTCGAGCACGTCGAGCCGCATCACACGCTGGATGCGGTCCAGCTTGGAAGCGAGAGTCGATGGAATAGAGGGCGGTATCTGATCTGGCGCCCAATCGTTGCCGATGCGAACGCGATCGTATTCCCGTAGGCAAAGACGGCGCTTCATCCGGGTACTCCGTTGGGCGGGCCTTCATAGATTTTCAAGAAAGATCGCGGGCTGAATTCTTCCGCTATCGAATAGACGCGGCGGTTTTCGTAGGCATCATCATCCAATCCGAAGAGGCGCGTGGGGTCTATTTCCTTATGCTCAACGATGGCATCCGGATGATCCTTCCATCCTCCATGGCGTCCTGAAGTATTGATGAGGTCACGCAGCACGAGTTGGATACGTTGCCAGTCACCATAGAAGTACTCCTGCAAGAGCGGGAGGATGCGATTGCGGAATATATCTTCCAGATCCTTCAAAGTACTGATGGGTTCAGAGGATTCATCCATGAAGTAAGCGTGACCAATCGTGTGATCTCGATCGAGAAGATACTCGATGCGCTTATTCATTTCCTCCAACATCCTATAAAGGTGGATCGTCCCATCCTCTGTTTCGATGCCACCGCGCAATAATTCCGGTTCCGGATAGATCTCCTGAAAATCAAAGCGCCTTCGCAGTGCCAGGTCCAGGAGAGCAATGCTGCGATCTGCTGTGTTCATCGTGCCGATAATCCAAAGATTATCGGGGACTCCGAAGAGAGGAGCCGTGGGGTCGGCCGAATGAGTGTAGGGAAGTTTGACCCGCACACCGCCTATCCATTCCCCCCCGTCCCCTGCGTCCGGATCCCATTTCATACGCTTGCTTGGTTCGATCAGTGTAATCAGTTCGCCAAAGATGTTTGAAATATTGCCGCGATTTATTTCGTCGATAAAAAGGGCAAAGTTGGCCTCCGGTTCCTTCATTGCAGCCATCACCAGCCGCTGAAAAATTCCGGGCACGATTTCATAGCGGATGCCTCCATCCTCAGCATTACCATAGGCAGCATCGACCATTGGCTTGATGCCCTCAACGAAATCCTCATAGGCGTAGGACTGGTGGAAAGTCACCATCTCATATCGTTTCTTGGTGACAGTACGTGGCTGGAAGTTACGAATCTCATCGGCCAGATCAATCAACTCGGGAATCTGATCCCGGGCATCATCTGTGAAACGCCACGTTGAGTCTTCTTCTTTCCAGAAAATTCGGGGCTCTGAGCGGCGTGAATATCGAACGTGAGGGCAATCATCAGGGGTACCGCTCTGTAAACTGGCCCAGAGCTGATTCTTGATGGGCCCTTTCTTCTTACGCGCTGCTGCACTTGCACCTACAATGGCATTCTCATTGAGCTCGGCTACACGCGCCCGTCCTCCACATAAATGCATCGCGAGAGCCGTGACTTCGCTCCAAGTCCGCCCCTGCACTGCATCCCGGATAAAATCATCCCGCGTTTGTGTCGCGCTACGTTCTTCGAAGTACGGGATGAATTCTGTAAGTAGACGATGAGTTTTCCCTGTGCCGGGCGGCCCGCAAAGGATCAGATTTAGCGCAAAATCGGGGGCAGGAGGTGGATTGCCTTCCTTGGTTCTATTTCTTTGTGGCTCTCGTTTCTCCGTCACAAGTTGCATAAAGACTTCCCTGGGAATAGAAACACGCCTGCCGCGTTCCCGTCGAGTGGCGCTGTATCCTTGTACTTCCAGGAATTCGATTACAGAGTCGGTTAACGGGTGCGAGTCATAGAAAAAAATCGACTTGCCGGTATCAGTACCCGCCAGACGCTTTCCGTTTACGCGAAATTGGGAACGCCTCGCCTGCGTCCATTTTTCAATGTGCTGACCGGCAAGCGGACCCTTTCCAATATGAACATCTCCCGGCGGCATGACCGGTTTGGCATCAGACACAATAAAAAGGAACCCCTGAATATCGATGAAGTCACGGGGATGCCAGTCGGTAAGTTGCTCCATGACCTTGGACATGGCATCCAGCACTTTATTGTAAAGATCAGCTGAAAGAAATTGCCCGTTCCTAAGTATCGGGATCGCAATACTGTCGAGGAATGCTTTGGCCTTGCTCGGCTTGATGAAAATGTGCTGACCGGGATTCCACATGAAGAGGAAGTAAGTTGGCACCGCCTTGGTCAGGAATTGTTTACAGCCAACTTCCCGCATCCACTCAACAAGCTCATCCAGTGGACCACCCCAGGAATCCCCCTTACTTGATCGTAACAACGCCAGCAGTAACTCCCCAAACCGCTTCCAGCGGCCCCGCTCCTCCGAAAATGCCTCCACATCCTGATGATCACGCCAGTTCATAACATTGATCGCCCGAATCAGGGGCATCAGGACGTTTTGGGTCTCCGCATCATCAGCAAACTCCTTCCCCTCGTTGACGAAGGGATGGAGCACCGCCTGCACCTTCGTTGAGCATTCACGCTTTGGTCGGTCCTCCTCACGAAGGTAACGTTCACCTGGATCTTGAAAGCTTACGAAATCAGGGAATGTTTCCTTGAAAAGGTCGCGGTGTGGTTGCAGGTCAATTTGAGGCATGGCAGTTATCTCCCAAGTTCATGAATACCAAATGATTCGGAGAAAATGAGTCATGGTGGGCAATGAGAACCTGTGAACCTGTTCCGATTGCGGCGCCAAAATGAGCCCCTTCCCACCCTGACTGGTTTTCTGCGACGGGCGAGGGGCCATTGCCTCGATCTGGATTCGTATTTGGGATCATCGTTTCTGGCGCATACCATTTTTCGGGGCGTTGGTTCTCCAGATTGCTGAATTTATATACATTCTGGTGCTTACATTTCCTGCCACCCGCGTATCGGAGGAAATCTCCATCAAACCCGTGGCCTTGGATACCCGGGCAATGCTTGAGGAGGATGATCGGGTTGCCCTCACTGAAGTTGGGGTCTTTGGGTATTATTACGGCGGCTATCTGATTGATCTTGTGGGCCTGGTCGACCCGGCAACTGTCGAATGGGGAAAAGCAAACGGAAGACCCCGGCAACAGAGCGATTTGGAAGCCTTGCTACGCCATCGCCGGGCGACCCATTACATTCAGACTTTCGGGAATACCCCGGTGACCGGGGAGACCATGGATTTCGTTCAACTGAGGGAGTGGGAGGTCCAAAGGTCCAACATTTCCGGTGGAGCAATGATTTCAGACACGTGGCGCCTCTACCAGTTGAGGGACATCGCCCCCCAGTAATTCTCAAGGGCAGGTCCACCCGGGGTGCCGGGCGGGTGTCTTTGCCCATTGCTCCCTCCATCGGGAGGGTTCTACCCTTTCCTCCGGTGATGTAAATGCTGGAATTTTCCAAAGGTAAATAATCCCGATGCTCCTGAGAAGCCTCCTTGCCATATCCGCGCTGGCCCTTTTTTCCGGCTGCGCGACGACACCCCGTCCAAGTGCTGCCGAACTGACTGAGAAGGCCGCGTCGTATGACTGGCCCGATCCCGTTGCGCGCTATGAAAGCGCCATCATTGCCTTCGAGGAGGAAGGCCCCCAGCCCACCGGCGCGATTGTGGGAATTGGCAGCTCCAGCATGAGGGGCTGGCACGGGATGATCAACGAGGACCTGGCCCCGCTGACGATCATACCCCGCGGGTTTGGCGGCAGTAACATGTATGATGCCCTCTATTTCGTGGACCGTGCAGTGATTGCCCACGAACCCCGTGCGGTGATCCTTTATGAGGGGGACAATGATATTGCCATGGGCAAGCCTCCCGAGGCGGTGTTGGACACCTTCCGTGCCTTTGTTGCCCGGATCCACGAGGCCGACCCTACCGTGCGTATTTATGTTCTGGCGGTAAAGCCGAGCATTTCGCGCGTGGGCGTCTGGCCGCAAATGCAGGCAACGAACGAACTCCTCCGGGCGGAATGCGAAACGGATCGGCGTCTTTTCTTCATCGATGTCGCCACGCCGATGCTCGACGAGGAGGGCAACATGCGCGAGGAACTGTATCTTGGTGACATGCTCCACATGAATCGCGCGGGATACGAAGTCTGGCGCGATGCCGTCAGGCCGGTGATTGTCCCCATCGAGGCGCCCTTCGAGTAATGCAAAACCATGAAGGGGGGAATGCGGCGCGGTTCCCGCTAGGAATGACCGGGAACCCTCCCCATGGAGCAGGGGAAATTCTACTGTCAGGAGCATCTTTCCAGCATGGCAAACACTGACCAGCGCGGTCGCATTCCGGTAACAGTCCTCACGGGTTATCTGGGAGCAGGCAAAACAACGGTCCTCAATCAGGTTTTAAGCAAAAATCACGGGCAGCGGATCGCCGTGATTGAGAATGAATTCGGTGAGATTGGGGTGGACAACGAACTCGTCATTCAAAGCGACGAGGAAATTTTCGAGATGAACAATGGGTGCATTTGCTGCACCGTTCGGGGGGATCTGCTGCGGACGCTTGGGAATCTTGTCCGACGCAAGAACAAGTTTGACCGCGTCCTCATTGAAACCACCGGCGTGGCCGATCCCGGCCCCGTGGCCCAGACCTTCTTTCGCGAAGAGGACATCGCGGAAAAATACTGGCTCGATGCCATTATTACGGTGGTGGACGCCCGTCATTTGTCGCTCCACCTCCACGACAGCCCCGAATGCCAGCGCCAGATTGCCTTCGCCGATGTGATTCTCCTCAACAAAATGGACCTCGTTTCCAAGCAGGAGGCCGATGCCCTGGAGGAGACCATCCGCAGGATCAACCCCCTCGCCCGCGCCATTCGCTGCACACGGGGCGAAGTGGATCTGAAGCAGGTCCTCTCCGTGGGCGGCTTTGACGTCGACCGGGCCATCGAGGTCGACCCGGCCTTTCTCAAGGAGGAGGATCACCATCACCACCATGATCATCATGATCACGACCACGATCATGACCACGACCATAAGCATGATCACTCCCACGATCATCACCACCACAACCACGTCCATGATTCCGAAGTGGGAAGCGTGAGCATCGTTTTGGAGGGGGATCTGGACCCGAAAAAATTCGAAGGCTGGATGAACATGCTTCTCCAGCACGTCGGCAACGATCTGTTCCGCTACAAGGGCATCCTCGCCATTGCCGGGGAATCGAACCGCATTATTTTTCAGGGCGTTCACATGCTCATGGAGGAAAAGCGCGATCGTCCCTGGGGGGATCAGCCCCGGGTGAATCGCTTCGTCTTTATTGGGCGAAACCTTGAGAAGGACATTCTTCACGAGGCGTTTCGCCGTTGCCTGGTGGGGGTGAATGCATGAGCCCTTACAGGGGGACTCCCAAGCGTGTCTGGCGCTGCGATGGCGGGGACTTTCCTTCCTCCATCGCAGTTGGCGGCAATCTCATTGCCGTCGCAAATGGGGAGGGACCATTGATCCTCCTCGACAGGGCGACGGGAGAATTGAAGCGCAAACTCAAGGGCCACACCATGGGCGCCCTGACGGTGAACCTCATTCCCGGAACAGGGAAGTTCCTCAGCACCGGATACGACGGCCATGCCCGGATCTGGGAGGGGGAATCCGGGGAGATGATCTCGGAAATGCAGGTCGGCAGGGGGATGGTGGAACTGGCCGCCCCGTCGCCGGATGGCGCATTAATGGTCACCACCTGCGGCAGGATTCTCAAGGTCTGGTCCGCAGCAGGAGACCTGGTCATGGAATCGGAATGGCATCCCACGGCACCCTCGGTTTTGGACTGGACCCACGGGGGGGATCTTTTTGCCACGGGCACCCAGGGTTATTTCCTGACCTGGAACCGAAAGGAATGTCTTGAAAAGGGGCTTCCCGAGACGGCGATCGAGTTGAGCTTCGGCGTGACGGCCCTTGCCCTGGATCCCCAGGGCCGGTGGGCGGCGTGCGGATCATCGGACAATGGTCTGCGGCTCATCGCCATGAAGGAGGGCATCGAGGATTTCGCAGCCGGCCCCTACCAGCATCTCCTGACGACCCTTTCCTGGTCCCATGATGGCCGCTGGCTCATCACCCCCAATAATGCATCATTGGCACTTTTCGACTCAACGAAGGTGGGCAAGCCCGACCCGGACACCATCCAGCTCATTGACTCCCACGATGCAAGGGTCACGCGGGTCCTCTTTCACCCGGTTGAGGCTGGGGTTGTTGCCTCGGGTGACAAGGAGGGAAGGGTGATCCTCCACGATGCAGGCGATGGCTCCAGATTGGCGGAATTCACCGCCGGCAATGCAGCCATTGAGCATCTCGCCTGGCTGGATAACGGAGGGCTTCTCGTGGCGGACGAGGAGGGCATTATCCAATTTTTCCAGTGGCAGGAATCCGACTCCAAAGAGGAAGGCTGATCACGTGCGCATTACAAAGGTCTATACAAAGTCAGGCGATGATGGCACCACCGGCCTTGTTGGTGGACAACGCGTCCCCAAGTGGGATCCACGCATCGAGGCATACGGCACCAGCGACGAGTTGATGTCCATCCTTGGGTGGGCACGCCAGGAATTGAAGCATGAATCCGGACGGTTCCCGAATCCCGTGGATTCCGAAAATCTCGACAAGCTTCTCGAATTCCTTGGCAACAAGCTCTTCACCCTTGGGGGCGATCTCGCCACCCGTGTTGCCGACCGACATCCCATGATGCCGGTCATTACCGAGGCAGACATTACCTTTTTGGAAAATGTGTGCGACGCCTACAACGCGAACCTTGCACCGCTGAAGGACTTCATCCTTCCCGGCGGGAGTCGAACCGCTGCGACCCTCCATATTGGCCGCACCGTCTGCCGCCGTGCCGAGCGGGCCGTGTTGATGCTCGCCGAAAAGGAGGAAACAGGCGAGGCGGGACGTTTCCTCAACCGCCTGTCTGATGCCCTTTTCGTGGTCGCCCGCTGGGTGAATTTCAAGCTGCAGGTTCCTGACGTGACCTGGAACCGAGACCTTCCCGAGCCTCCCCTGCCGTGACATCCGTCGCCGAGCCATCCCCCATCATTGCGAGGGATATCTCCTTTCGCTACGGCGAGAAGCCCGTTCTCAATGGGTGCAGTTTTTCGGTGTCTCCGGGGGAACTTGTGGCATTGGCGGGACCGAATGGTGCCGGGAAAAGCACACTGATTTCCCTGTTGTCCGGATGCCAGACACCGAATGGGGGAACGGTAAATGTCTTCGGGCGGGAAGCCTCCCAATGGCCTCCCCGCGAGCTTGCGCAACGTATGGCGGTACTCCCCCAGCGGGACCTGACACCGGGGGCAATGACCGGACTGGAGGCAACACTTCTCGGCCGAAGCCCCTTCCTTGAAGGTTTTTTCCGCTTTGAATCCAGGGAGGACGTGGCCATTGCCCGGGCGGCCCTGGAACGTGTTGGGGCGGGTGAATTTACAGAAAAAAGATTGTCCACCATGTCGGGGGGCGAACGCCAACTCGTCTGTCTAGCCCGCGCACTGGCGCAGAAGCCGGACCTGCTGCTCCTCGATGAGCCGGCCACGGGGTTGGATCTCGGGCACCAGCAGGCGCTCTTTCGCCTCCTCCGCTCCCTGAACCGCGAGGAAGGCATCACGCTGATATCCGTCACCCATGATCTCAATCTGGCCGCGCTGTACTTCGATCGGCTGGTTCTCCTGCATAACGGTCTGATCCATGGCGACGGTGCGCCTGATTCCTTGTTGAAGCCGGAAATACTCGAGCCGGTATATGGGGCGGAACTTTGGACCCTTCAGACCCCCCATGGGGGCACCACCGTGGGCCTGATGCCATGAGCAACCCACGCCTTCGGCCAATCCTGGGGCTCGTCGCCCTTCTGGTCATTCTCGTGGTGGTCGTGATGACGGCCCCCCTGATCGGGACCAGCTCCATCGATCTGGGGCGTGCACTGGATACATCGATACCCCGCGAGGAAAATGTCGATCGCATCATTTTATTCGACCTGCGCCTTGCCCGTGTTGCCTTCGCCGCCCTTGTGGGGATGACCCTCGCCATGGCGGGTTGCGTTTTTCAGGCGACACTGAGGAACGATCTCGCCACGCCGTATACCCTTGGAGTCAGCGGGGGTTCCTCCCTCGGGGCCCTTCTTGTGATGCGCGTCGGAGGCTTCGGGCCACTGATGGCCATGGGTGGTGTGGCGGGGGGCGTGATTACCGTGGCGGCGATCCTTTGGCTCGCGCGCCGCTTTCGGGGGGCGGAGGGAACCGTGGGGCTCCTCCTTGCCGGTGTTACCCTCAATCTTCTTTTTTCCTCGATGATTCTCGTGCTGCAGTACCTCGCCGACCCTTATGAAACCTACGCCATGTTGCGATGGCTGATGGGGGGGCTGGACGTTGTCGGGCTTGGTCTGAGCCTTTGGCTCGCGCCGGTGCTCCTGCTGGGGGCGCTGTTTCTCTGGAGCCGTGCCCATGCGATGAACCTCCTTTCATTGGACGACCGGACGGCGCGAAGCCTCGGCATTAATCCCGATCGCCAGCGACTGGCCTCCATTGGCGTTGCCGCGATGATGACCGCCCTTGCCGTCTCCTTTGCAGGGCCAATCGGGTTCGTGGGCCTGATCCTCCCCCATGGAATTCGCCGCATCCTCGGTGGGGACCACCGATTCGTCCTTCCCGGATGTGCCCTTGGGGGCGCTGCGTTCCTTGTTTTGGCGGATCTGGTTGGGCGGATGGTGGGCGGGGATGCCGAATTGCCGGTGGGGATCGTCACGGCGCTGATTGGGGGCCCTGTTTTCCTTTGGATTTTGCTGAAAAAGCAGCTTCGTTAGAAAACGCGGAGGAGAAAGGGAAATAAATCCCTGCCTTTGCCAAGAAGGGGCTTGAACCACCCGCTCCAGAGTGGGTAAATTGATTCCCTGATGCGGAGGAAACAACTGGCCATCGACTTCGATGCCGCCCCCGCGCTTCCGGCCAATGGCGGGATTTTGAAATAACTGACGAGCAGGACTCTAATGACACCGAAAAATCAGAATCAGTACACCGAAGACTCAATTGAAGTCCTCGAGGGACGGGAAGCGGTCCGCACCCGGCCTGCCATGTATATCAGCAACACCGACGTGCTGGGGCTCCACCACCTCGTTTACGAGGTCATGGACAACTCCATCGACGAGGCCATGGCGGGAAATTGTGACAAGATCGACGTGAAAATCCACTTCGACAATTCGATCACGATCACCGATAACGGCCGCGGTATCCCGGTTGGTCCCCACAAGGATCCGAAAATGAAGGGGCGCTCCACACTGGAGGTCGTCCTGACAACCCTTCACGCCGGCGGCAAGTTCAAGAAGGAAGCCTACAAGTTTTCCGGCGGTCTCCACGGTGTCGGTGTCTCGGTTGTTTCCTACCTGTCGGAATGGCTGGAAGCAGAAGTGCGCCGTGATGGACAAGTCCACCACCTCAAGCTTGTCAACGGTGGCATTCCCGAGGGGGCAATCAAGGTCCTCGGCCCGGCGCAAAAGTCGGGCACCTCGATTCGCTTCAAGCCGGACGCAACCATCTTCACAAGCACCGAATTTAACTTCGACACACTTTCAACACGCTTCCGCGAGCTTGCATTCCTCAACCCCGGCCTGACGATCAACATTGAGGACGAGCGCACGGGCAAGAGCCACAAGTACAAGTTCGCCGGTGGTATTGTCGAGTTCATTCGCCACATCAACTCGGCACGGACACCGGTGCACCACAAGCCGATCTTTATCACACGCGAGCGCGAATTCGTCCGCGCTGATGGAAGTGTCGACACGGTCATTGGCGAAGTCGCCATGCAGTATGTCGACAATTACGACGAAAAGCTTTACGCCTTCGCGAACACAATCAACACCCGCGACGGTGGCACCCACGTCACCGGCTTCCGCAAGGCGTTGACCTCGACCATCAACAAGTACGCCCAAAAGAATGATCTCCTGAAGAAGTTCAAGGACGGTCTGACGGGCGAGGACATGCGCGAGGGCATGACGGCGGTGATTTCCATCAAGATCACCAACCCCCAGTTCGAAGGCCAGAACAAGGGCAAGCTGCTCAACGCCGAAGTTGCCGGCATTATCGAGTCGATCGTCAATGAGGGCCTCAACGAGTTCCTTGAGGAAAACCCGAAGGAGGCGAAGGCCATCGTGGAGAAGGTGGTGCTGGCCGCCACCGCCCGTGTTGCTGCAAGGCGCAGCCGCGAGATGGTCCGCAAGTCCGTGATGGAAAGCGGCGGGCTTCCCGGCAAGCTGGCCGATTGTTCCGAAAAGGGCAAGGGTACGGAGCTTTACCTGGTCGAGGGTGACTCGGCCGGTGGTTCCGCCAAGCAGGGTCGCGACCGCCACTTCCAGGCGATCCTTCCCCTTCGCGGCAAGATTATCAACGTGCAGAAAGCACGTATAGACAAGGTGCTCGCCAACGAGGAAATCCGCACCATCATCACGGCGCTCGGCACCGGCATTTCAGACAACTTTGATTACGCAAAGCTGCGCTACGACAAGCTGATCATCATGACCGACGCCGACGTCGACGGCGCCCACATCAGGACGCTCCTGTTGACGTTCTTCTACCGCCAGTTCCGCGAGCTCATTGAGCGCGGCCATCTATACATCGCCCAGCCACCCCTTTACCGTATGAAGAAGGGGAAGACCGAGATCTATCTCGATCGTGAGGACGAAAAGGACCGCTTCCTCCTCGACGCCGGGACGGACAACGTCCGGGTCTCGATCGTGACCTCCATTGGCAAGAAAAACGGCACCGGCCCCGTGGAGGAGAAGGAACTCACAAAGGCCCAGGTCAAGCAGTTCTCGGAGAACATGCTCGAGCTCGACAAGATCGCGCGGATTCTTGCCCGCAAGGGCATCGGCCTCGAGGCCTTCCTGGAAGCCCGCAAGGATGGCCGCTTCCCCATCGCCATGGCACTGATTGATGATGTGCCGTCCTTCGCCTATACAAAGGAGGAGATGGCCGCCATCGATCCCGATGCCCAGGTGGAAATCGCCCGTCTGAATGGTGGACCGGTCAAGACCTCCACGGATCTTTTTGGCGAGGAGGAGGAGGATGTCCCGCAGGATGGAAATGGCGCAGTTGTCGAGGAAAAGCCCGCGGTGGACTTCCACGAGTTCCCCGAGTCGAAGGAAATCGACAACATCGTCAGGAATTTCGAGCGCATAGGATTCGACATCAACCACTTCCACCAGGATCACTTCGCCGTTGGTGATGGCTCCGAGGAAAGTGCCCCCTATCGCGTCTATTCAAAGGACAATACACTCTTCAGTATCTTCTCCCTCACCGACCTCCTTGATAAAATCAAGGATCTCGGATCAAAGGGAATTACCGTCCAGCGCTACAAGGGTCTTGGTGAAATGAACTCCATTCAGTTGTGGGAAACCACCATGGATCCCAAGCGCCGCCGCCTCCTTCGTATATCCATGGATGACGCCGTGGAAGCGGAACACATCTTCTCGACCCTGATGGGCGACGAGGTGCTCCCCCGCCGTGTCTTCATCCAGCGCCACGCACCGGAAGTGAAGAACCTCGACATCTGATTCCAGCAGCATCCAATCGTCTATACGGCCGGCACGGAATTCTCCGCGCCGGCCTTTTTGTTCCATGGGGGGAGCCGCGCCAGTATCAACGCACAACCCATCAACATGAACGGTTCGTACATGAAACGAAACCGGGGATCACCGAAGGTCACCACCGTCACAAGAAGGGTCACGATGAGAACCATGGGCCAGTCGGGAACCTCCAGGAGGAGCTTCCGGCATGGAAGCGCAAAGACCAGAAGAAATCCAAGAAGCACCATGGAATGAACCAGGAGGAAAACCCGTGCGAGACGGTTGATTTCCGATGTTGTTGAGATGCGGGTAATGAATGCAGACCATGTGATTTCGTAGGGAAACGGATTCGCCAGGCGGCGCAATTTCCCGGGCATTCGTCCCACAAAAGCGACCGGGTCCTCGACGATGTAATCAACGGCATCGGCTCGGAGAAGGATGTATTGGGTCCGCTCGTCGAGGTTGGAATAGGGCCTGTCCAGACGGAAACCGATATAGTCGGGGTTGTTCCCAAAATATAGATTCTCCGACGCGTTTGTCGAGACGGGAACGAAGCTCCCAATGACGGTGTGATTTCGGACACTCCAGGGCAGAATCACCATGACGGCCATCACCATGGGAAGCGCAACCCTGAGGGGCCGGGGTGTCCTTCCTGCAATGGCGACGGAAACCACCCAAAGGAGCTTCACGGCAATGAAGGCCAGGAAGATTTCCCGCGTCAAGGCGGCAAGGCCCAATGGAATTCCCCCGAGTACCCTCAACTTTTCGCATCCGCTGAAGCGGGTCTGAAAATAGAGATAGACGGAGAAAAAGAAGAGGGCGAGCCCCTCCGACATGATCAATGTGGAGAAGACAACAAGGGTTGGGAAGCAGGCCATGAGACCCAATGCAATCATTGCGGTCTTTACACCGAGATGGACACGAATGACCGCATATATCAGAAGGAGCGTCAGCAGGGAAAGGGCGGACTGAATTTCAAAGACGGCCTGAAAGTTCTCGCTGCCAAAAAGTGCATATATAATGTATAGAAAAACAGAGTAGCCAGGTGGCTCATAGGCGGTGGGATTGGGAAAGCCAAATTGGCCCCACTGGAGCAGATCCATCGCCCGGGCGCTGTATCGCCAGGCATCCCCCTGAAGGACATCCACCGGATATCGCATCCACCACACCCAGCGGAGCAGAAACCCCACGGTAAGGATGCCGAGTATACACCGCCCCTCGCGCTCCCCAAGAGGTGGCCCCGGGAGCAGGCGATTGAAGAAATGACGGAGGGAATGGGTTTCCACCTATTCAGCCCTGCCGAGGATTCCCGGCGATTGCCGACTCCAAAATTTGTTCCAGTTCCCTTGCCCTGGGTTTCCAGGACCAAAACCGCACCGCATCCATGCGTGCAGTCCTCCCCATTTCGAGACGGAGGTCCTTGTCGTTGACCAGCTTCGCGATTCTGTCTGCGCAGACCCCGACATCGTCGACATCGATCATGAATCCGTTCTCCCCTTCTCGAAGGATTTCCTCGATACCGGTGATGCGCGTTCCGATGATTGGGAGTCCACAGGAAATGGCCTCGAGGACGACATTGGGCATGCCCTCGAACCGGGACGGGAAGACGAAGATGTCAGCCTCCTGATAGAGACACCGCAGGTCCGCCCGCTCCATCCATCCCCTGTCCTTCACGCGGTCCCGAATTCCAAGTTCCTGTGCCATGGCGAGGAAATGCTCCAGCATGGGGCCGCCACCGGCAAGATCCAACACCCAGTTCATGGACCGCAAAGGATCAGAGCCCAGGGCCCCAAGCAGGGTGTCCACCCCCTTTTGGGTTGTCATTCTTCCCGCAAAAAGCAATCGCACCGGCCCCTTCCGGTCTTCACGACCCTCCCGGGGTGGATGGTAATGGTTCGTATCCACGCCATTGCGGAGCACCCCAATGTTGGTCCCGGGAAAGCTCGGTTGGGCGAGATCACGAAGCCCCTGGCTCACGGCATGGGCACTGGTTGCGTGATGCACGATGAGTTGATTCAACCGCAGGGTACGGCGATGCATTTTATCAAGTTCACCGGGGAGCCAGCCGGGAACATCACCGCCACGAAAGAGCACCACATGGGGAACACCCCATAAATAAGAAAGAGGAAAGGCCGCAAGCCCGGAGGGAATGGAGTGGTAGGACACCATGACGTCTGGTTTGGGGCCGGGCCTGAACATGAGGTAGGGAACGGCCGAGGCCACATAGGACATCATTTCAAGGGGATTGGAGCGACCCCGTTCCCGGCGAAGGGCGGGGATGCGGCGTATGACGAGACTTCCGCGACGGGAAACCCGCGCCAGACCCTTGTGCGCCGCGGTGACGACCTCCACATCATGGCCAAACTTGGACAGGTGCCATGCGTGGAACTTCGTCGCTGTTCCCGCCCCTCCCCCCAAGGGAGGGAACTCGTAATTGACCAAAAGTATTCGCCGCTGGGGCATTCGGGATGCTCCTTCCCTTTATTGGCGTGAATCCAAGGGGATCAGCCCTGCAAGGGCGAGGAGAAAGAAGGAGCCATTTTGGCGCAATTGGGGGAAATCCTTGCGCACGTTTCCCGCTTGCTGCTCCCTTCCATCGCCCTTGGGCGAACCGACCCGGGAGAATCCACCCCCGAATGATTCAGGAAGTCCTCATTGAAATTGCCAAAGGAGCCGTCGTCGGCGGTCTGATTGGTTACGCCACCAATCGACTCGCCGTCGCCATGTTGTTCCGTCCCCACCAGCCATGGATGCTCTTCGGCAGGCAGATTCCCATGACTCCCGGTCTGGTTGTGAAGAACCGTGATCGGCTGGCCGAGGCGGTGGGGCGTTCCGTTGGCGAGGACCTCCTCGACCAGGACACCCTCCTCCATCACCTCCGCGAGGCCCGCCTTCACGAGGTTGTGGAGGGAATGATCCGTTCCCGCGCCAAAGAGATGGAAAACTCGGAGGAGACCCTGGCCGAACTGCTGGGAAAAGAATTCTCGACCAGCCTCCATGAAGCACTTGTTCCCCTCGTCGACAAGGAACTGGAAAAGTTCATCTCCTCGCCCGGCGGGAAATCCTTTCTGGCGGGCCTGATCAAGCCGGTCCTCGACCAAAATGCCGCCGATCTCGTTGGAAAGGGTGGTATTGAGGCCCTATCCAACAAAGTAACCCAGTTTCTGGAGAAGACCCTGGCAGGGCCGGAATCGCTGGAAACCATGCGGCCACTGATCAAGGGCGCCCTCATCGAGGGCCTTTCCGGCGATTCCACGGCGTTCCTGGTCGACCCGCTCAAGGAACCGATCAAGGAAGCAATTCCCGACGCGGCGGAGCGAATCCAGGACGGGATTGCAGATTACCTGGCCAGCGAGGAGTTCGGGGTGGTGGCGCGGTCAAAGCTCTCCGTCCGGATAACCGCACTGGTCCTCGACAAATTCCCCATGGCTTCGATGTTCATCAACAAGGGGATGATCAACGAGATGCTTGCCAATCGCTGGGAATCGATTGCCGATGACCTGATCGAAATGGCCCACTCCGAGGAGCTTCGGAGCAATCTTGAGTCGCGCCTTCTTGGTCTTGTCGATTGGGTCGAGGAAGGAATCGGCCGAGTTCTGACCGAGGACGCCACCCGGGAGAAGCTGGCCACATGGGCCTCCGGAAAGCTCATCGAACGGTTGCCGCTTCTGGCCGGCTCCCAGGCCATCAACGATGGAATCACCCGTGCGCTTGGGGAAACCCTCGACCAGCCGGTGGGAGACCTTCTTGGGAGCCAACCCGGCGAGGTGTCCCGGCAAATTGCCTGCAAGCTGTCTGATGCCTTGACGGGCGAACAGGGCGCCACCATGAGACGCCACGGGGCCGAGGCCATCGTTTCCCAGGGAGTCCTTGGCATTCGCCCCGCGGGATTCATGCGGCCGGAATTTATCGCCCCCCTCACCCACCGTGTTTCCCGCTGGGTGGAAGGCCGTGTTCTGGAGGCCGCGCCGGAGCTTCTCCGTGATCGGTTGAAGATTCGGGAGATTGTGACGGAAAAGATCGCCCGTTTTGAAACCGAGGCCCTGGAGGAGACGATTCACCGTGTGAGTGGCCGCGAGCTGAAGGGGATCGTCCGCCTGGGTGGTGTGATCGGTGTCTTTGTCGGCGCAACGGCCCAGTTATTGTATTACCTTTTATTGTAGACGCACACAATGGCGGGGTCGATTTTGGGCCGAAATGGCACACTGTTGGCAAAAACCGCCAATCCTGACGGCGGGTTGCCGGATTTTTCTCCGCCTCCGTTTGATTTTGTTTGAGTTAGTTCATTTTGAGCCGGGAAAGTTCAGGTAAGGGAAACCATCACTTACTTTCCCTTGGTTCAAAATGAAACAGACCACATCCCAACAGACAGGGGGTTTGTCCACCAAAGATGGCACCCGTGATCGAAATCGAGGGCCTGTCAAAGATTTACGTCCAGGATATCATCGGCATGGAACATGGCCGCTTGAAGATCCGCCTGCGAGACCGCAAGCGAGTTGCTCTCAAGCCCCTGACCCTGTCGGTTG
>JAFIGB010000163.1 GCA_020831705.1 Candidatus Sumerlaeia bacterium
GGCCATTTGCGGCGGAAGTTTCCCCAAGTCCCGGCGAACCCATTGCCCTGGGGGACGGGAACTTCATGGTCTGGCGCCGGGGTGATGAACTCCACGCCCGGCTTCGAAGTCTTGCACCCGCCGAGGGAATGTCGCTCCTTCTCGCGAATAACCAGCGTCTGGACCTGAACCTTCTTTCTGCCGACGAGGAGTATATCCACTGGGGCGGCAGCACCACGATTCAAAACATGGATACGTATGCACTGGAAACGCGCAGGAGCTTTGGCCAGGCGGTTTCGGTGCTCTATACAATCGACAACTTCCGCACGATTCTGACCTCGCGGGATTTCAACTTCGCCCGATATTTCCTCAACTCCCTCGTGGTCGCCACCGGAGCGGCCTTCCTGACCGTCTTCATCTGCACCCTGGCCGGGTATGCCTTCGCCACCAAACAGTTCCATTATCGGGACGAGATCTTCGCGGTGCTCCTCCTGTCAATGCTCGTGCCCGGCATGATCTACATGGTGCCCCAGTTTTCGATCACGCTGCAGCTTGGCCTGCTCAACACATACGCCGGCATGATCATCCCCCACCTCGGCAATGTCTTTGGCCTGTTCCTCATGCGCCAATATATCGGGAACATTCCCAAGGACCTCTTTGCTGCCGCACGTATAGACGGCGCGGGCGAGGTTCAGCTTTTCCGCAACGTGGTGATTCCCATTACGCTGCCGATCATGGCGACGCTTTTCCTCCTCACGTTCGTCATGCAATGGTCGAACTTCCTTTGGCAGTTGATTGTCAATACGGGGGATTCCGCGGTGGTGACTCTTCCCGTCGGTCTCCAACAGTTCAGGGGACAAAATGCCAACGAATGGGAAATGATCATGGCAGGCGCCTGTTTTTCGATCATTCCCATCGCCGTTCTTTTCCTTTCCCTGCAACGCTACTTTATTGAAGGCCTGACCGCAGGCGCGGTGAAGGAGTGATACAATGATGATCAAGACACCCCTCCTTCTCCGGTTCTGTTTCGCCCTGACGGCCCTGCTTCTCATGGCAGGGTGCCGCGGGGATGGGCCCGCCCGGGATGGCAAGCACATCACCCTTTGGCATGCCTTCAACCAGGCGGAAACTTTGGTCTTCCGCGAGATCATCAATGATTTCCAAAATGATTACGAGGCACGCACGGGGGAGTCACTGTATGTGGAACTGACGTATGTCTCCTACGATGATATGTTCACAAAATTGCGTACCGCCGCCATGGCGCACATCACCCCAGACATTGCCTTCCTCGACTCAATCAAGGTGACCGACCTCGCCTTTGGACAGGGCGCCATTCCCATCAATTCCCTGGATGGGTTCAAGGAGCGTTACGGCACCATCGAGGACGCCCGGCAACACTTCGTCGGCGCCTCCTATGACTCGGGCGTCGTCAACCGCCTCGGTGATATACAACTATATGCCCTTCCCGTCCAGACAACCACCGTTGCCCTGTTCTGGAACCGCGAGATGTTCCGGGAGCGGGCCTCCCAGCTGCGCGAAGCGGGGCTGAATCCAAGCCGCGCCCCCACCGACTGGGACGAAATGATCGCCTACGGACGTGTCCTCACCCAGCCCGAACGGGGGATCTTCGGCTACGGCATGCACGGCTCCATGTGGTTTAATTTCCCCGTCTTCAACATGTATGGACTCGACTTCGTTGAATATCAGGAGGACGGATCGGCCCGGGCCGTTGTCAATACACCCAGGGGCAAGGCCGCCTTCGACAGAATCCTTTCCATTGTCAACTCGGGGATGGAGGGCGGTGCGTGGCGGCGCGGGCAGATGAATCCCGACCAGGGGTTCCTCAACCGTCGTTACGCCATGATGCTGACGGGGCCATGGAATGTGGAGAACTTCAGAAATGCCGGGCTGGAGTTCGACATCGCCCTGATCCCCGGCCCCACCGAACAGGAAATCGAGGAACTGGGCCTTGCCGATCGAATCGATCCCGATGCCGACCTTGGCCCGAATCCCTTCACCTCCAGCAACATGGGCGGACAAAGCGGTGTCATCATGCGCAACTGCGTGGATCCCGAATTGGCCCTTGAGCTCATCGAATACTTCACCAGCGAACCCATCCAGCGGCGGTGGGCCAGCAGCCTGGGCCAGATTCCCGTCCGCCTGGCTGCCTGGGAGGATCTCGACACCTCCCGTTACCCCTACATGCCCATCTTCATGGAACAACTCAAGACAGCACGGCGCATCCCCCAGATTCCCCTTTACGAAACGCTGGAATCGGAAATCTTCAATCCTGAGATCGATCTGTTGCTTCAGGGTTCGCAAACATCCACCCAGATGCTCGAAAGAATGGAGCGGGAGATGGATGCCAAAATTTTCTCAAGAATGAACCGGGCCGTGGAATCAATGCGCGGGCAGTAAGTCCCCCGCATCCTTGCAGGCCCGGATATCAGTTCGTGCTGGTGCTGTGGATTCGGTTGAGCTGAAGGCAGTTGCGGCACGCCTCGGGGACGCCGCCATCACGCCAGGTCCTCTGAAAGTCCCGGTATTCTTCGGACTCGAGCATTTCCATGAGATCCCGAAGGCGAAGTTCCCCGTAAACGCCGTCTGAGGAAGGCTTTTCCTCCGGCAGGTTGTAGGGGCGCACGTCGTTTGCATTCAGGTAGCAGCAGCTGGAAACCCGCCCCTCATAATCAATGAACAGGTTTGTCATCGGCTTGACGAGGCACATCCCCTCGTGATCCATGCGACGGGGATGGATGGTGAGGAACACCCCCCGCTCGTTGGCAATGGCCTTGGCTTCCTCCAGCACCTCATCGTGACGCTGGACAACATCCGGCGGAAGATCGGGGAGAATCCCCGTGTTCCACATGGCATCCTTGAGCTCGTCACGGTGGATGGCAGTTTCCATGTGCTTGGCGGCCACGGCATCGAAGCCCAACTCGCTGGCCAGTTTGATCACACCGGGAAGTTGCTCGTAATTGTGGCGAAGCATGATGAAGGTGAGCTGCATCTTGGTCGGTGCATTCATTTCCCGTCGCAGGTCACGGAAGGCCGCGAGGCGCTCCTTGAGCATGGCGAAGGCACCCTTGCCGCGAACATACTCGTAGCTTTCAGCGTTGTCGGCGTCACAGGAAACAGCGATGACATCGACATTGGTTTCGAGGATTTTCCTGTCAAGGGGCGGCCGGAGGAGCAGGCCGTTGGACGTGAAACAGGTCCAGGACCCTGCAGCCTTGCAACGGCGAATAATCTCGGGAAGTTCCTTGTTCATCAACGGTTCACCCCACCCGGTCAGGTGAACATACTTGAATTTGCCGATGTAGGGTTCCACCCACTTTTCGAACATATCGAGGGTAAACATCCCCTGGGGCACGCCATCAAAGTGCCGCGGGCACATGTAGCACTTCAGGTTACATGCGTAGCTTGACTCAATATTGAGGGTGTCTGGAAACGGGAGGGGGGCTTCGCCCTGGAAGACCCGCTGTTTCATGGCACGAAGGCGGTTGATAAGGGTGGTCATAAGGGTTGAAAAACACCGGGGAGGAGGGTCGGGCGTTCAAATGCGCCAACGGCGCTACGCTCTCGATGAGATTAGAAAACTCCGGGCCATTCCCCCGCAAGAGCAAATTACGGGGGAAATCATCCGTGGGATGCCGGCCCTGAGAGTCCCCTACCTGGTGTCGCCAGCGCTCACATACAATCCGGCACGAGCCCCGGGACCGTGGAAACGACCGCCGGAGCGGTAGATGTTCCCATCGCTGATGATCCCATTGGTGGGGTCGTAGATGGAGTTGACGAACATATCAAAGTTGTCCGTGTCGATGGCCGTCTGGAAAATCAGCGAGGCTGGCCGCAGATCGGGCCCATTACTGTAAACGAACCAGGAGTGGGCAACAATACCGTTTCCGATGAAGGAGAAGCCGTCCACATCACGTCCTGCGTAATTGTAATAGGGCAGAAGTCCAACACCGCCATCTTCCTGACCGCGGAAGATGTCCTCGATGTTTTGCCGGGTGATGTAGGCGATGGGCGTGGTAACAGGGCGGAGACCGTCCATGCCGTTGAAATCAGTGGCACAGGAGGGGTATCGGTTCGTATCGACCCGGTAGGCCTCCAAGGCGGTGGCGATGCTCCTCATGTCATTTTTGGCACGGGCTACCTTGGCCCGCATCTGTGATTCAAGGAAGTTGGGGACGGCGATTGCAGCCAATATGGCAATGATCGCCACGACAATTAATAGCTCAATGAGGGTGAACGCCTTTCTGTTTTTCATCTCGTTGGGGTCCTTTGAAGGTTGGGGGATGTTGGATCATGATGTCATGACTCCAGGGGTATCGGGGAGGCTCCATCACTTTTCAAGGAACGTCATTGTGTTCTGAAAAGCGAGCAAAAAGTGCGATTTCCAAGGTCCAATTTATGAGGTTAATTTGAGGATCAAATTGGGGGTCACAATTTTTGGAGTGGGCTGGAGCCACAACCCACCCAAAATACAATGTAATCACTTACTGACAAAGAGGGAGCCGTCAACAGGGATAACGTCAAATGTTCGTCTTGCAGCAGACCCGATGGGACGTATGATCCCGCCCGCAGCCGCCGAAGCCGCTGCCATCCCTGACAGGACACCACGATGAGCACACTCCAGGAAGAAGTATCGCGCCGACGCACCTTTGCCATCATCTCCCACCCGGATGCCGGCAAAACCACGCTGACGGAGAAGATGCTCCTCTACGGCGGTGCGATTCACATGGCGGGCGAAGTCAAATCCCGCCGGGCAACACGCACGGCGACTTCCGACTGGATGGCGGTGGAGCGCGAGCGGGGCATTTCCGTCACTACCTCGGTAATGCAGTTCCCCTACCATGGGTATCAGTACAACCTCCTCGACACCCCCGGGCACCAGGACTTCAGCGAGGATACCTACCGCACCATCAGTGCTGCCGATGCGGCGATCATGCTCATCGACGCCGCCAAGGGCGTGGAGCCCCAGACGGAAAAGCTCTTTCAGGTCTGTCGACTTCGGGAGATGCCCATCTTCACGTTCATCAACAAGATGGACCGCGAAGGGCGTGAACCGCTGGAGCTTATGGAGGATATTGAAAAGTTGCTGGGCATCCACTGCGTGCCCATGAATTGGCCCCTGGGGTTGGGCTCGAAGTTCAATGGTGTCTACGATCGCCACAGCAAGGTGATCCATCTTTTTCATCGCCGGGAGGATCGCGCCAAGGGCGCCGACGTGGAGACCTTCCCGTGGGATGAAGCACGCCTTCGCTCGTTGATGGGGGACACGGCCTTTGAGAACTTCCAGGAGGAACTGGAGCTTCTCGACATGGCGGGTGAGGAATTCGATGCCGAGCGCTTCAAGAATGGCGATATAACGCCCGTCTTTTTCGGGTCGGCGCTGACCTGTTACGGCGTGGAACCTTTCCTGGGTACCTTCGGTGAATTGGCTCCCCCACCGGTGGGACGGCATTCAGACGAGGGCTTCATCGCCCCGACCGAGGAATTCTTCAGCGGATTTATCTTCAAGATTCAGGCGAACATGGACAAGAATCACCGGGATCGGATCGCCTTCCTTCGCGTCGTCAGTGGCCGGTTTGAGCGCGGCATGGAGGTCTCCCACGGCCGCATGGGGAAGAAGATGAAGGTCAATAACGCCATGATGTTTTTCGCCAACGAACGGGAGCAGGTCGACGAGGCATGGGCCGGTGACATCGTCGGTCTGTATGACACCGGAAATTACGCCATTGGCGACACCCTGACGAAGGGAAAGAAGCTTCGTTTCGAGGGAATTCCCAGGTTCTGCCCCGAATTGTTCTGCAGCGTGCTCGCTCCCGATCCCATGAAGCGCAAGCAGCTCGACAAGGGCCTTTCCCAGTTGGGAGAGGAGGGGGCCATCCAGGTTATTTACCACCCTGACTCCGGGGGCCGTGAACCGGTCCTCGCCGCCGTGGGGCGCCTCCAGTTCGACATCGTCAAGTCGCGGTTGGAATCGGAGTACAACTGCATTGTGAAGTTTGAATCCCTTCCCTTCGGTGCCGCACGGTGGGTGACAACGAAGGACGGGAAGCTCCCCCTGGACATGACGCGGTTCAACCGCCAGGGAATCAGCGCTGTCTATCACGATATACGGAACCTACCCATCATCCTTTTCCGGGACGAGTGGTCGGTGAAGTACGCCGTGCGGAATTATGACGATGTGATCTTCCATCAGGCCGCACCGGAAATCAGCGCCTGAGGACGGGGTTTCCATGGCGAGAAATACACGACTGGACTCGGATGTTGACCTGATTGTCGCCCCGGCAACGGCACCGGGTCGTGGCGCCATTGCTGTGATTCGCCTTTCTGGAAATGGAGCCCTGGAGGCAGGAGGCAAGCTCGCAGGTTCTGATCTGGAAAAGGCCGAACCGGGGCGCTTGTTGCTTTCGAAACTTCGCAATCCGAATTCAAACCAGTTCCTTGACCAGTCCCTCGTTGTGGCCTGGAAGGGACCACGTTCCTACACCGGTGAGGACATGGTGGAATTCCATATTCATGGCTCCCCCGCCGTCATCGAGGCGGTCATGGAAGCGTCCCTGCTCGCCGGGGCACGCCATGCAACGCCGGGGGAATTTACACGACGTGCCTTTCTCAATGGGAAAATGGATCTGGCCCAGGCGGAAGCCGTGGAGGCGCTTGCCACTTCGCAAACTGAATCCGCCCGACGGGCTGCGCTGACCCAGCTTCAGGGAGGCCTCAGCAAGGCCGTCCTGTCGATCAGGAAGGAACTCATCCGCCTGACGGCCATGCTGGAGGCCGCGGTCGATTACCCGGAGGAGGATCTTCCCGAGGAAGACAAGGATGTATATCGCCGGATGGTCTCTGACTCCATGGCTGGGCTTGCGGAACTGGAGGAATCCTACAATCGTGGCAGAAGATTGCGGGAGGGAGCACGTCTGGTGTTTGCCGGCCTGCCCAACGCCGGGAAATCCTCGCTCTTCAACGCACTCCTGCGCCGGGAGCGCGCCATCGTCTCCCCCCATCCCGGAACAACCCGCGACACCCTGGAAGCCGTTATAGACCTCAAGGGCATCCCCCTAACGCTGGTGGACACGGCGGGGCTTCGTGACAACCCGGATGAAATTGAGGCGCTTGGGATCCAACGCACCCGTGAAGCTGTCGAGGAGGCAGACCTCGCCCTCTTTCTCGTGGATGCCTCCGCCACTCCCCAGGAATCACTGGCGGAATACAGACAACTCCATCATCATCCCCACCTTTTGGTGTATAACAAAATAGACAGTCATCCCACCTCCGAAACCCTGCGGAATATGGATGCCGTTTTCGGCGAAATCTCCGGCCAGGCGGGAATTCACCTAAGCACAAAGTCGCGGCAGGGAATGACGCTGCTGGAGGAGCGGATCATTGAGGAATTGACGGGAGGCGCCTCCGAAGGAGGGTCGGAAGTCATGCTGACCTCCCAGCGCCATGTGGAGGCGATCCGTCGTGCCCTGGATGCGCTGGGAGCCGTGCGGCAGGGAATTGATGACGGCCTTTCTCCCGAGTTTGTCGTCATGGACCTCCAGGAGGTCCTTTCCCAGTTGGACGCCGTGACCGGTCTGCGGGAACTGGATGAGGATATTCTGGATGTGGTCTTTTCCACCTTCTGCCTGGGGAAATGACAATGGATCCCAATATTAAAAAAGAAGTTCGGAAGGAAATGCGCACGCGCATGGCCACCGTCACCAGGGCGGAACAGCGGGATGCCGCAAGGGATCTGTATAGAAATCTTGTCGGATGGCCCCAACTGGAACTTTTTCGATCGCTCCTCAGTTTTTGTTCCTTCGGGGGCGAACTGGACCCCGAAATGATCAATGCCCATTGGTTGCAGGAGGGACGCCATCTTTCCATG